>DRHN01000215.1 GCA_011049595.1 Spirochaetota bacterium
GTATACATCTGCCTGTTTCCGATCTATTAACCCTGCGTTTAAGACAATAACCAGCAGCATAAAACCTGTCATTCTTTGTATACATCTCCTGGAAAATTATTTTTCTTTTCTTCGGGTATCAGACACCGTGCTGGTTCCCGGTGGCTGCTGGAAACCTAACATTTTCTATATTCTTGATAGAACGTTCTATTAAGGGTATATTACAAAAAGGCTGCTATTTTTTGGTGCGTAAAGCATTCGTGATTATTTCATGGGCAAATCGGGAGCTTTTTGCTGGTTGTTTTGCGTATGTTGATAAAACTCAAATTATAACAACCTATCAAAAATAAGGAGGATCTGTTTTTCAAGCTTATCGGTAAAAAGACCAATGAAATATGTACGAAAACCTGCAGTATCACAAAAGCCGACGAAAAACCTCTTGAAAAGCTAAAAACCATCGTCAATATTCACCTGGAATTCCACATGCACCATACGAATTTCTATTAAATAATAAGGTCTTTGAGATCTTTCTAAATAGGTGTACTAAAGCGATGAAAAGGGGGTATAGTATCTCGATTCAAGTGTGAAGATTTTATGGTATTGAATCTGTATGGCTGCATAAACTTCTGTATAAGGAGTACGGAACATGCTGTATTGAGGACTATTGAGAATCATGTATTAACGGAGAAGTAGATGGGTAAAAGCTGGGCGATAGCGGTGTTACTGACCATGATCACATCTGTAAACGTATTTGCAGTCTCCTACGATCTCGAAGAGATCGTAGGAGAAGCCCAAGACAACAACAGAGATATTCAGCTTGCCCGGCTCGAAATAAAAACCGCTTCAGCGGAAACGTCGGCAGTATATTCCAGAATCATTCCGCATCTCAATGCTGGCTTGGGATACAACCGGAATTTTATTGAAAGCACTACATTCATTGGATCGTACAACAATGAATATCAGCTTTATGCCGAATTGAACCAGACCTTATTTAGTTTTGAGGTTCTTCGTGGAATAAAAGCTGCTCGATACCTGAAGGACCTCAGTGCCCATATGTTCGAATCGGTACGCCAGGGGGTCATAGTTCAGGTAAAAAAAGACTTCTATCAGGTCCTGCTTCTGAAGGAGATCTTCGAAGTGGTACGGAATTCAGAGGCGAGTTCCAAAGAGAACTACGATAACATGAAAGACAGGTATGAGAGCGGTGTGGTCTCAGAGTTTGACCTGCTGCAGGCAGAGGTGAACTGGCGAAACGCCATTCCTCAAACTTTGGAAGCACGCAGGGACTACGACCTTGCCCTCAACAATTTGAAAGTTTTAACCGGAATCCCCATAGATGAAACCCTTACACTCAGAGGCTCTATGGATTCCTATCCTGATATTCCCGGCCCGATATCATTTGAAAAAGCGATACGCAGGAGACCTGACCACAATGTACTGGTGTGGGAGATTAAGCTGCGGGAGATGAACATACTGGTGCAGAAGTCTAACTACTACCCCACGTTAAGTGCTACCCTCAACTACAGTCATGCAGCAGCCTCGGATCAATTCAGGTTAGAAAACGACAGCAACAATTTAGTCCTGGGTCTGGCCCTGAGCATTCCCATATTCTCCGGGGGATATACAGGCGCTCAGGTAAAAAAAGCGGAAATAGAGCTGGAAAAGGTATCGACCCGTATTGCTAAGCTAAATGAGAGCATAGAAGTTGAGTTACGCAACATCGAGCTTCGTATGCAGGAAGCGAACATTAGGATCGAAGCAGCATTAAAAAGCGTTGCCACCGCCCGCAGGGCATTTGAAATTGCCAAAACCCTCGTCGAGAATAAATTGGCAACACAGATAGAGCTTAATGAGATCCGCGTGGCCTTGGATCAGGCACAGGTGGGCTACTATTCCTCGGTCCATGATTATCTTATTACTTATTTCGACTGGGAGCTGGCTGTGGGCACAGTATCGCTCAAAGGATATTGACATAGGACTGGTGGCATGATGATAGTAAAAAATGGTGGGAATGAGATAGAGAGTCGTCGAAAACGAAGACAGGGGGACCTATGAAACGCATATTAGTACTGGCATTGTTTGTCTTACCTATACTGGTACAGTGCACAAGACAAAACCCTGCTCCAAACCCCGGATCGGAAAATTCTCCGGAGCAGGTAAATCAAAATACGCAAAAAATCGTTCCTGTGAAAACCATGGAGCTGGAACTTCAATCGTTTTCTGATTTTCTGGAGATTACCGGTACGGTGCATGCCAGAAATCATATCGACATTGTGGCAGAAGAGGGTGGTATCCTGAAGCATGTTCAAATCGACAAGGGGTCATATGCAACACAGGGAGACGTGCTTGCCGTACTGGAAAACAGAACATTGGAGGCCAACTACAAGGCTGCGCTGGCATCACTCCATCAAGCAGAGCTGGACTATACAAGCAAGAAGGTACTGTTCGATAAAAAGGCGATCTCTGAAAACGAGTTTCTTACATCGCAATACAACCTCGAAGCGGTGCAGGCCGCTCTGGAGGTGTCGAAGACAAGGTACGACAAGCTGTCCATTGCGGCACCGGTTAAGGGGCTTGTCAATAACCGGTACTATGACCTTGGGGCATATGTAAACCCCTTGACTCCTATATTTGAGCTCATCGATGAAGAATATGTCATTATTCGTGCAGGTGTGGCGGAGCGGTTCCTCGGCAACATACGAATCGGCACACCTGTTGAGATCATCTTCGACGCCTATCCGGATCTGGAGGTAAAAGCTGAAGTATCCTTCATTTCTAGAAGTATCGATCCGGAAAATCGCACCTTCCGGATTGAAATGGAATTTAAAAACCCCGCTCGGAAACTGTTTCCTCAAATGATCGCGATCATTCGGGTCCGCCACCAGGAGTTCAACGATCGAATCGTAATACCTCTGGATTCGCTTGTGCAATCTGAAGAAGGCTGGTACGTATTCGTGGAAAATGACGGCAGGGCAAATCGAGTCGACGTCCAAAAAGTTGCCATATATGAGGATCGGGTGATGGTAGACGGTCTTTCTCCGGGACAAAACCTTATTACTGTTGGACATCACGATTTAAGTGATGGAGACTATATTCAGGTTGTGGAATCCTGAAGTTTTTAAGGGAGCATGTTGAAGAATAAATGAAAATAACAGATCTTTCCCTGAAATATAAAACGGCTGTCTTTGTGCTCCTATTCCTTATAGTGGTTGGCGGGTTTGCTGCATACATCAATCTTCCGATTGAATCCTTTCCGGATATTACGCAGCCAGTGGTATTTGTTTCAGTATCGTACCTGGGTGTTGCGCCGGCGGACATGGAAACCCTGGTTGTTCAACCCCTCGAAGACAAACTGCAGGAGATCACGAATATAAAGAACCTGACCTCCACGAGCAGTGAGGGATTCTCGAGCATCATTGTTGAGTTCGAGCCTGACATGGAAATAGATGAAGCCGTTAGAAAGGTACGGGAGAAGGTCGATCAGGCCAGGCCTGAAATGCCGGAGGATATTAACGAGCCTATGGTGCAGGAGATCAATTTCGAAAATATCCCGATCATGATCATCAGCATTGTCGGTGATCAACCCCTGGAACTGCTGAAGAAGACGGCCGAAGACCTGCAGGAAAAGATAGAGGAAATCAACGGGGTGCTCTCGGTCAATATATCGGGTGGACTCGATCGAGAAGTGAAGGTGAATGTACTGCCTTCGAGGTTGATCCACAACAACCTGGGGATTGAGGATGTCATTTCTGCCATTCAAAATGAAAATATAACGATACCCGGCGGCACCGTTGAAAGTGATGCGCTAAAATGGAACGTACGGATCCCGGGAGAGTACACTTCTATCGATGATTTGAGGAATACTGTGGTTAAGGCGAGGAACGGACAGCCTATTTACCTGCGCGACCTTGCCGAGATCCAATTCGGTTATAAAGAGGCAAACAGCTATTCAAGGTTGAATGGAAGGCCTAGTGTTACGCTCTCAGTGCAGAAAAGAAGTGGAGAAAACATTATCCGGATAACCGACGAAGTGAAAGCGATTTTCGTCGAGGAGAGCTCTGATTTCCCAAGCCGTACCAGCTACAGCATTGTTGTAGATTTTTCAGAAGACATCAGGTTGCTGGTTGACGATCTGCAGAACAATATAATTGCAGGGCTCCTTCTGGTGATATTGGTGCTCTACTTCTTCATGGGAGGCCGAAACGGGTTGCTGGTCGGTCTCGCCATTCCACTCTCAATGCTGATATCCTTTATCGTACTCAGCCTGTTGGGTTACACGCTTAACTTTATAGTGCTGTATAGCCTGATACTGTCGCTTGGCATGCTCGTGGACAACTCAATCGTCATCGTCGAAAACATCTACCGGCAGCATCGGGAGGGAAAGGACCTGCTGAGAGCGGCACGGGAAGCAACATCCGAAGTAGGTGCGGCGGTCATTGTATCAACCCTAACCACTCTCCTGGCATTTCTGCCGCTTCTATTTTGGCAGGGGATCATCGGGGAGTTCATGAAGTTTTTACCCATCACCCTTATCATAACACTTTCCTCCTCGCTTTTTGTGGCGCTCGTGATCAACCCTGTCATGGCGGCTTCATTTCTCAAAGTGAGTAAGAGGACAAAGGAACTTCCCGGAGATCGAATTTTACGCCGGCTCAACATCCACTACGAAAAAGTGCTGCGCTGGGCACTGCGAACAAAGCCGCATCGATTCGTCTCACTCCTCTTTACAGGGCTTGCCTTTATTGGGATGTTGGGTATATTCATTGTTTTTAATCATGGCATGGAATTTTTCCCGGAACTTGAGCCGTCCCAATTCATCGTGGAAGTAGAGGCACCCCTAGGAAGCCGTCTTGAGTATTCGGACAAGATTGTGAGAGAGATCGAGAGAAGGATAAATAGTACCACGGACATGGAAGACTATGTAGCCGATGTTGGTACGGTTTCGAATTTTTTCAATTTCGGCGGTTCCGGCGGGGGATCTTCTAATAGATCTCAGGTGACGATCGACCTAATCGATCTGAAAGATAGGACACAGCCGTCTTTATCAACCCTGGAACGTGTTACACAGTCTATGAAAAACATTCCGGGGGCGCGGATCGATGTCACACTGCCTCAAAACGGTCCGCCCACCGGCAAACCGGTGAAGATACAGATCAAGGGAGAGGATTTCAGTACTCTAATTGCTATCTCGGATGAAATTATGGAGAAGATCGAGGATGTGCCCGGCATTGCTCGATTAAAATCCGATTTTGAAACCGGAAGTCCGGAACTCCGTATACAGGTTGACCGAGAGAAGGCAGCGCTGCAGGGTCTGAATACCTTTCACATTGCCAACACGATTCGAACGGCGGTGAATGGTACCAAGGCTTCAGAATTTCGCGTCGATACTGATGAGTATGACATCGTCGTTCGGTACGGCAAAGATTACCGGAAAAATTATAACGACCTTCTGAATCTTACCATCTTTAATGAAGGAGTGCATCACCCTCTGGCAAACTTCGTGACTTTGAATCTGACTACGGGGTTGAGTAATGTAAATCACGTCGATGGAGAGCGGGTGGTTACGATAACTGCCGATGCCATTGGACGGAGCGCCGCAGAGGTTCTCGCAGAAACCAAACGACGCCTCGAAGATTACGACATGCGTGCAGGGTATACGATCTCATTTTCAGGTCAAGATGAAGAGCAGCGCAGCTCAATGCAGTTTCTTATACGTGCCTTAATGATCGCAGTTGTTCTCATCTTTTTTGTGCTGGTTGCGAAGTTCAACTCCATCACACTGCCCGTTGTCATAATGGTAACCGTGGTTTTGTCCTTTATCGGGGTATTTATCGGTCTGCTTGTCACATTCAAGCCCTTTAGCATCATCATGACCGGAATTGGCGTGATTTCACTGGCTGGAATTGTCGTGAACAACGCAATCGTGCTTATCGATTATATACAAAAGCTGCGGGCACGAAACATTGATAAGATACAGGCCATAATACAGGCTGGAAAAACGCGTATGCGACCCGTTCTTTTGACCGCTATAACAACTATTCTGGGGCTCTTGCCGCTGACAATAGGTATCACGATTGATTTCATTGGACTGTTTACGGGCGATATTGGAAATTTCATCCAGTTTGGTGCAGAGAGCTCTCAGTTTTGGAGCGGAATGGGTGTGGTAGTTATATTCGGACTGGCGTTCTCTACCTTTCTCACGTTGCTGGTCGTCCCCGTCCTTTATTATATACTAAGTGATTTTCTATCCGATTTAGCGGGAAAGCTTGGTTTAAAGAGAAAGAGTGAAAGCTGAGTTGTCCGTTGAGAGCTCTATAATATATAAAATCTAATCTTCCCAATTATTATTTTCTGTAATATAAAAGAGAATACTACAGGTTTTTATTGAAGTTACCTTATTTGTAGTGCTGCGCTATGTACTATTAACGCAACTTTCGCATTTAAGAAACTTAAATCAACTTTTTGCTTGGCTGCAAGCTGTTAGCAATGTACATCCTTACTGGGCCACTCATAGGGGTTGTAAATGGCAGTCTTAGCAACAACAAAGATGTCTTCCAAAGGCCAGGTCGTTATACCTGAAGAAATTCGCAAGCGACTCGGTTTGCGATGTTTTCTTCGCTGATACTTGCTGATTCTGAAAGGTCAATCCCTACCCATAGCCATTTATTTGCAATTGCAAGAGGTTTAAAAGTGTCAAGTAGAACTGTTTTACCAACTCCTCTCAAACCAGTCAATACCATATTTGCAAGGAATAATTGTTTATTTATGGTTTTATCCTAAGGTTTTATAATTAACGATCCCAACCAAAACAGGACAAGCCACCAGTTACCCTTTGTAGGAACACCAAAAAATTGAGACAAACCATTTCCAATTTTGAAGGTGGGGTTAAAGAAATCCGGAATGCTCTCAGGTAGAGAAAAAAAGCGAAACTGCGGAAAAAAAGCACCGGTTGGAGATAGTGCCAGTTCTAACCCTTGTACTACAATGAATGCTCCTAATACTATGGGCCATTCTTTTTAAGTCAACTTATGAAATCTAAACCGTTCCTTAAATGTTGGTCTGTTTGACTTTAGAACGTATGAAGCAAATACAATTAAGAACAAAATTACAATTGGTCCCCAAATTGCTGCAGTCCAACTAACAATACGGGGAATACCACGCAGTGTTAAAATAGGAGTTAGATAATAGACTCCTAAATATATCAATAGACCCGGGATACAAAAAAAACTAACGAATAAAAAAAGTTCACTCTGTTATCTTTTGTCATTTCTATTACCTCTCATTGAGCAATACTTGTATCAAAGCAACTTATAATGCTTCATTAATACCCATTCGGATAACCGGTAAGGCAGTATTTTTTTCAGTATGATGGCAACTCCCGATGAAAGCCCCACTAAGTAACGGAGACGTGGTGAGGGAGTCTCAATAATCTGTTCAAGAATGTGGGCTATCTTGATTGGAGAAAGTCCTCGAGTCTCGTCAGCTTCCATTACACCCAAAGAGGCAGTAAATTTCTCTAGATAGACTGCATTTTGCTGCGATGCAACGGTCTTGCGGCGGTTGGCCGTAAACTTAGTGCGAAAGTCACCCGGCTCAATGAGGACCATATGGATGTCAAAGGGTTTAACCTCCATATGCAAAGCTTCCGTCATCCCCTCTAAAGCAAATTTGGTAGCGCTGTACATCCCCTGAAAGGGAATACTTATTAGGCCAGCACCTGAGCTGATATTTACGATGTATCCAGATTGCTGCCTCCTCATAATGGGAAGTGCGGCCCGACAAAGACGTACGGCACCAAAAAAGTTCGTCTCAAACTGAGATTTGGCTTCTTCAATAGTGGTGTCCTCGACAGAGCCGGCAACTCCAAAGCCGGCATTGTTAACCACTACATCCAATCGACCTTCCCTATCCAAAATGAATTCAACTCCCTGTGCAACGGAGTCGTCATAATCAACATTCATCTGAATCATCTCGAAAGCTGTAGAGTGAATGTCTTCGGTTTTCGATATCCCGGTCGCGTGAGGTCGTGCTTGGCGACTGGTACCATACACCCGATAACCTTTTTGATGTAGGTGATTAGCACAAGCTTGACCAATACCTGATGAGGCTCCGGTTATCAGAACAACTCGGTTGCGATTCTCATTCATATTGTACCTTTCGTGTTTTCAAATTATTTCTTATTTCGAATATATTGTTGCAACCATTTCTTTCAATCGGATGAAGCCCATCGGTGTTCAATTCCTCCATTATAATTGGCAGCGCCGCTCCATATCTACCATGACTTTTGACTGGTCCCCATACTTTGTACCACTTCGAGAGTTAGTCTCTGATGCGTAGGTGTGAGGTGGAGTGGAACGGAATGCCTAAGCACTCATCGGAATAATGACCTCCGGGGCAGGGAGTCGATCCCCTAACGAGCTATGAGGTCGAATATAATTATATCCTCGTCTCCATCGCTCCAAAAGCACTTTCGTATCAAGTAACGTGCCGAACACTTCACGGTTCAGCACTTCTTATTTTATACCCTTTAAATCTAAATGGTAATTCACCAGCTTTTACGAGTGTAACCTCATGATAATCATCTTTAAAATTCAATGATCCGATATAAGGATCATAATTCCAAAATCTCAGTAGTCCGGCAGTAAACAATGACCAATCTTCACATGACCTATGTCTACTCTGATATTCAGATATTATGATCATTTATTGAAATATTTCCCGAACGCCGTCTTTTCCCAGAGCTTCATTAAGATCCTGCAGAAACTTTGCCCCATATCCTCCGTCAACTATCCTGTGATCGAGAGATAAAGCAATTCTCATCATATCCCTTGGAACAAACTCGTTATCAATCCATACCGGTGTCTTTTTTGCCCTTCCTATACCCAGCATGGCGACCTCACCGGGGTAGATTATTGGAATAAAGACATCAAGAAGGTACATACCCAGATTGCTTATGGAAAAAGCACCACATTTAAGCTCCTCAGGGATTGTCAGACCTTTTCTGGCTTTTTCCACAAGTTCCTGTACAGCGTTTTCTATATAAATCAGGCCCTTCTTATGAGGATTAATAAGGTGGGGGATTATGATTCCTGAATCAGTATCAACACCGAAGCCGATCCTTACTTCTTCATAAACATTGATATTTTCCTTTTCCCAGCTGGCATTCATGAGGGGATACTTTTCAAGAGTAAGGGCGCAAGCTGCAATCATAATTGAATCAATAGACGGTTTGATCCCTTTTGATTGCTCAAATTCCTTTCTTTTGACCAGCATATCTGTTACGTCAAAGGATGAAAATAAATAATAATGGGGGATGGTGGTTTTACTTTTCAGTGTTATTTGCGCGATTGTTCGACGGACAGGGCTTATTTTAATTGTTTTTTTCACAGGCCTTGTTTCAGGCCCTTTTTTTATTGCTTTTACTTTCTCCCCACTTTCTTCTTTCTGCTTTATATATTTTTCTACATCCAACTTCTGAATACGGCCATTCGGCCCTGTACCCCGGATAGCTTCAAGATCGATACCGTATTCTTTTACCATTGTGCGCGCAACTGGTGACACTTTGGTGCTCTTTTGTCCCGTATCCTGCGGCAGCCCGTTTACTGATTCTGCAATATCCTGATCTACAAAGGTGGTCCTGCTCTGTCCCCCTGCTGTGTCTTTAATCTGCTCGTTTACTGAATCGGCAAGTAATCCAATCACCTGTGATACAGGCACAGTCTCTCCTTCCGGGGCGATTATTCTAACAACAAAGCCTGAACGAATGGCCGTTATATCGAGTGATGTCTTTTCTGTTTCTATAGTAAGCAAAAGTTCATCCTTTTTAACGGCATTACCCTCCCTTTTGTGCCATTTTGTTATCGTTAGAGTCTCGGCCGTGAGTCCTGTTTTAGGTGCGCGAATTTCGGTAATCATATATTATACCCCTGATTTAATTTACCCCGGAACTGCTCAACAATCTCCGTGCCCCTCCCACAATATCTTCAACCTGGGGCATTACAAAACGTTCCAGTACAGGCGAAAAAGGCATAGGGGTGTCTTTCCCGCATACCCGGATTATTGATGTATCAAGATATTCAAAAGCAAGTTCGGCAATCTGCGCTGCTATTTCTGCTCCTGCCCCTGAGGTTTTTGGCGCTTCATGAACAATGAGAGCCCTGCTGGTCTTCTTAATAGATTTAATAATCGTTTCCGTGTCTATCGGGTTCAAGGTCCTCGGATCTATAACTTCAACCGATATACCTTCTTTAGACAGCTGTTGGGCTGCTTCCAATGATCGAGAAATCATCAGGCCTATGGCAACAATTGTCATGTCGGTTCCTTCTCGTTTAATATCCGCAACCCCGAGAGGGACAGTGTAATCTTTATCAGGAACCTCCCCTGTTTCATCGTATAAACAGTGATGTTCGAAAAAGAGCACAGGATTGGGGTCCTCAATTGCCGAGAGGAGGAGCCCTCTCGCGTCATAAGGGGTTGAAGGATATACCAGCTTTAACCCCGCCACATGCATAAACATAGCTTCATTACTCTGCGCGTGCTGGGCCGCAGAGGAAAGCCCGCCTCCGGCTGAAACCCTGATCACAATGGGAAGAACTGCCTTGCCGCCGTACATATATTTCATCTTAACCATCTGATTTATCAATTGATCCATACCCATATACAAAAAGTCACAAAACATGATTTCAGCTATGGGCTTTAAACCGGTACAAGCCGTGCCGATTGCGGTGCCAAGAATTGCCGTTTCTGATATGGGTGTGTTTCTTACCCTCCTTGTACCGTATTTTTTCCATAGACCCTTTGTAACCTGAAATGGGCCTCCCAGAGGGCCTATGTCCTCTCCGAACAGAAATACCGAGGGATCTTTTTCCATTGCTTCATCCAGCGTTTTATTAATTGCGTCACGAAAAGTCATCTCTGACATTTTTTATTTCTCCTTTAATATAGTATAAACATCATCGAGCGCTTCTTCCGGCTCCGGGAAGGGACTCTTTCGCGCAAACTCGATTGCCTTCTGCAACTCATCCTCAACCTCTCTATCAATCCTTTCCAGGTCTTCCTTTTTTACAATATTATTCTCTGTAATGTATTTCCTGAAACGAACTATCGGGCACTTAGGTTTCCATTCCTCTACCTCATCCTGAGTCCGGTATGGCTGCGGGTCCCCTTCCCAATGCCCCCTCCATCTATAAGTTTTGCATTCAATGAAGGTCGGACCGCCACCTTCCCGCGCCCTTTTTACTGCCTCCAATGCAGTCCCATACACCTTTATCACATCATTCCCGTCAATTATCTCTGATTTCATGTCATATGCTAATGCCCTATCCGCCACATTTCGTATTTTCTGATGCTCCGATTGTGGAGTGGTCTGAGCATACAGATTATTCTCACAAACAAAAATTACAGGCAATTCCCATGTAGCTGCAAGATTGCACGCTTCGTGAAAAGGCCCCACATTCGTTGCCCCGTCCCCAAAAAATGAGACGGAAACACTATCCTCACCCTTGTACTGGATACCTGCGCCAGCACCAACTGCAATCGGTATTCCCCCGCTCACAATTCCATTCGCCCCTAAAATGCCAATTTCAATATCCGCAATATGCATCGATCCACCTTTTCCCTTGCAGTATCCTGTTTTTCGACCAAAAAGTTCTGCCATCATATAATCGAAGCGGCCTCCTTTTGCAATACAGTGACCGTGCCCTCTGTGGGTGCTTGTTATGTAATCGTCTTTACGGAGTGCGGCACAAATACCAGCAGCAACTGCTTCTTCTCCGATATACAGATGCATAAACCCTGGAATTTCCCCATCGGCATACAACTGAATGATAGATTCATCAAACCTCCTTATTTTGACCATTGTACGGTAAATATCATCCGCTTTTTTCTCATCAAGGGAAAGCTTCATGATAGTATAACCTCCATAAGATGTAATTTAATTTACTTGTGTCAATTCTCTTGACAAATTATAAACTAAAAGCTTAATACGTCAAGAAAAAGGAATGTGGATGTTAAGAAAGCAGCGGGTTGATCATTGTAGTGAATCCACGGGAGTTCACTCCAAAGTTTTGTCCTGGAAATAATCAGAGAAAATGTAAAAATACCGGCATTGGGAATTCAGAAAAAAGTACTTGACAATATGGTTAAGTAGGTTTACATTATTTGTATGGATACGGCTGTTATTTTTGACACATTCCACCATCTCTTTAAACTTCTAAATCTTTTTAAAGAGATGGAAAACACTCAATTTAAAATATCAGACAACATCACGGTTTATCCGGGAGAGATCCATATGATCAGCGCTATAGCAAAGAGTAATGGCATTAATGTAACAGAAGTCGCAGCCAGGCTTGATATCTCCAAAAGCGCCGCATCTCAGATGATAAAAAAGCTTGTGAGAAAGGGGCTGATAGAGAAAGCCCGCACGCAGCAAAATAATAAGGAAATCCGCTTATTATTGACCAGGGAAGGAAAAACTGTATATGATTTTTCAGAAAAAAGCCATCTTGAGCTCAAGGAGAAATTTTTTTCCTTAGCTCAGGGCTTTAGTGATGAAAAGTGGCATGATTACAGAGATTTCCTATCAAAAATGATCGATGTCATAAAAGAGCTCCTTGATGAAAATAGAACAAAGAAAGAATAATTTTTTTTATTATATAGTTAAGTACATTAACAAAAAAGGAATAAGATATGAAAAAAAAGATCGTTGAGCTTGTGAACATTTGTAAGACCTACCCCCTGGGTAATAGGGAGGTTAAGGCCCTGAAAAACATTAGTCTCACTATTGAGAGAGGAGAGTTCATGTCCATTGCCGGGCCATCGGGATCGGGAAAAACCACGGCCCTAAATATGATAGGCTGCATCGATATTCCGACATCAGGTCTGGTCAGGATTAATGGTCAATCAACAACTGAGCTGTCTGATGATGAACAAACTGAGCTAAGGCATAAAACTATCGGGTTTATTTTCCAATCTTTCAACTTGATTCCCGTCCTAAATGTCTATGAAAATATAGAGTTTCCTCTTTTTCTGGATAAAAGATTTAACAGGGATGACAGAGAGTGGATTAATTATCTGCTGGAAGAGGTCGGTCTTTCCGAATGGGCAAAACATAAACCAAATGAACTTTCAGGAGGCCAGCGGCAGAGGGTTGCTGTTGCGAGGGCCCTCGTTACCAGACCGGAAATCATTCTGGCTGACGAGCCTACCGCTAATCTCGATTCTGTAACAGGGGATAAGATCATCTCACTGATGAGTAAGATAAACAAAGAATTCAAAACGA
>DRHN01000216.1 GCA_011049595.1 Spirochaetota bacterium
GTAAAGGTCGTGGAAAAATTATTGAAGTTCAAGACAAAAAAGATTTAAAACAGTTTATAATTCTTATAGCATATATCAGTGAATATCTTTTTATCTATCAAAGGAATAGTATTAACCCAATTTTGATCATTTTTGTATATATCTACAGGGAGATTAATAAACTGTTTTAACTCTTTTTTGTCTTGAACTTCAATAATTTTGATTTTCATCGACCTTTACTGTTTCATTTTGAAAATATGGATGAAGCGGATAGGATAATTGGTGAATATATTTTTAATAAAAAAGAATCAGAATAAAACAAGAATAAAGTTTTTATAAAAACAAGTTAAATGAAGGAGATGAAAGTTAGCAATTTTTTTGCCTTTGATGAAGATTTTATTAAAGCCGGGTTTATTGATTTTTCAAGCCGGTACGGTATCTGATTGACCTGCATTTTGGCTGTCTTCGATTACAGGCAGTGAACCTGGCAGATAATGAAAATGGTTTTGTTCTGCTTCAAGTGGAATGGGACAAATTATGTAGAAAATCCTGCATCCAAATATTATCTTTACTCTGGGATTCGGAATGGTAATTAAATCATCAATGAGAAAAAACTGAGATGGCTATACAGAAAGAGTATGAGGAATTAATAGAAAAGTTTATTGGGTTCCTCAGAGATCATTTTCACAATGATCTGATTTCTGTTGCGCTTTTTGGCTCCGTAGCGCAGGGGAAAGCAAAAAAAGATAGCGATATCGATTTGTGTATAATAGTAAAAGAATTACCGGAGAGCAGATATCAGCGATATAAAATTATTACGCCGCTTTTACAGAGACTGAGAGAAAGCACAAGTTATAATTTGCTCTACAAGAAGGGTTATTATCCCGAAATATCTACTGTCCTTTTCACGGTTAACGAAATTGAGCATACTACATCGATTTTTCTTGATATGGTCGATGGAGCTGAAATTTTGATAGATGATGGGACTTTTGTACGGAAACTTAATGTATTGAAAGAGCGTTTAAATCAGCTTGGTTCGAAAAAAATTTATCTTGATGATGGAACATATTACTGGCTATTAAAACCTGATATTAGATTCGGGGAGATAATTACTCTGTGAATAATATCTCAAATGGGAAGAGTTATATTGAAGGTGCTAAGATAATATTCAGCGAAGCAATAGAATCTTTAAAAAGAGGTCATTACCACCGTACAATAAGAAAATGTCAGGAAGCCGTGGAATTGGGGGTGAAAGGGCTTCTTCGAATAGTTGGGGTTGAATATCCCAAATCTCACCGGGTTGGGAAAGTCCTGGTTAATTCACCTTTAAAAATAAAGTAGACCCGGAAGTGCTCAAAACAATAGCTCGCATTACCGACATGCTGGCCCTGGAGAGAGAGGTGGCATTTTACGGTACCGAACATAAACCCGCGAAAGAACTTTTTACTAATACAGACGCCGAGAGTGCAATAGAGGACAGCCGGTTTGTTATTAATGTCATTGATCAGGCTATCAAAGAGATATAGACATAAACCTTTTCTTCAAGCCGGGAAAATTATCATACTTTTTTATCATTTGCTCATTTTTATGGCGAAGAGTTATGGACATTGGATTTCCGGTTCATCTTCCGGATAGAAGAAACTTCGTTCAAACCCGATGCTGCATCAATTTTACATAGACAAATCCCTATGAAAAATTACGGAATAATATTAAGATGATGGGAATTATTACTTGATATTGACCGTGGTGAACAATAATGTTTTATTACGGCAATAAGGAGCTGATTATGAGAGGGGTGCTTGTTTTTACAATAATCGTACTTTTTGTTTTTCCAGCCATGAAAGCGGACGCGGAAGAGATCGCCCTGGATGTTGAAACTGCTGTTTCGCTCGCCCTTCAAAACAATCTCGGTCTTCAGACTGACAGGATCGATCTTGAAATAAAGGAACGGGCAAAGCAGACTGCGTGGAACGAGTTTCTGCCTTCAATCGATGCCGGGGCGGGGTTGACACGCTCGGTGGTAAATCAGGGCGGCGCCTCTTCGGTTTCGGGCTCTACACCCTGGAGCGTGTCCGCAAACATCAGAACGAGCCTTCCCCTTTCATTGTCCGGCAGGTACAGTATTCAGGATGCAAAACTTTCCTTCGATGAGGAGGCGATCAGCCTGGAGGACGCGGAGAAACAGCTTGTACGCGATGTAAAGAAGGCGTTTTTCAACCTCCTTTTGCTCACGGAAAAGATCAGGCTCACGGAGCAGAATATCGCGACTGCTCAGAAAAGGTATGATCAGGCAAAAACCAGCTATGAATACGGGCTGGAATCAGAGCTCACCCTGCTGGGGGCCCTGGTAACGCTGGAGAATCTGAAGCCTGATCTTGAGAGGATCCGGGTCACCAGCGAGATCGCCGATATGGAGCTCAAGCAGATGCTCGGTTTCGATTCCGATAGCGGGCTCACTTTTACGGGCTCCATCGAGCCGAATATCCGCACTTTCGATGTTGAAGATCTTATCGAGGAGCATCTTGAGACCCGTCCCGACATAGCGGCTATTATGAAAGATATCGAGGCGCTTGAGATCCAGAAAAAGATCACCCGGCTGGATGTGTACACACCGCTTCTTTCGCTCTCCTATTCCTACGTGGCAGGGTTGAACGATCCATTTCAGTCAGGGGCGGCAACCGTGAGAGGGACAAACACCTTCGGGATTTCCCTCTCTTATCCCATAGACGGGCTTATCCCCGGGTCTTCAGGCAATGTGGATATAAAAGACATGGATGATTCCATTAAAAAGGCGCAAATAGAGCTTGCAGAGGCAAGGCAGCTTGCTGAGATAGAGATAGAATCCACTGTCCTGAGGCTCGACAACTCTTCAAAAGCGTCAAGGGCCCTTGAACAGAACGTGATCCTGGCTCAAAAGGTTTATGACCTGACGGAAAAGGAGTACAGCGCCGGGGAGGGTGAGCTTTTAAAAGTAGAGGATGCCTTCGACGACCTCCAGAAAGCGAAGCTGAGCGTCCTCGAAGAGAGATATAATTATATATCGGGGCTGTTCGATCTCGAGTACGAGCTTAACACGGAACTTGATATATGAGCCTGTAAGAATATCTCCGGTTAAAATTTTGGATCATGACAGCGATCAATCGATTTTAATTCGTTAATATTCATATTCTTTCCCGATTGAAGAACTTATTTTATAGGTATGGCAGGGTATGGTAGGATAAGGATGTTCCCCGTATCGAGTTCGGGGGTTTAACTCTGCGGGTTTAAAAGGTAATGGAGGGTTTCGGATGTGTAATTGGCGGTTCCTTTTCATATTCATAACGGCAGGCGTTATGCTGTCAGCCGGGGCGGCCGCGGCACAGCATAGTGACCGGCAGGGACAATCTCAAGACCGGTCAGGGTCCACAGTTGGGATCGCGGAGATTTCCGAACAATTTCGTACTATATCGGTCGGCGGCCGGCTGCAGCCGAAGAGCCGGATCGTTCACATGACGCCAAAATCCGGGTATGTCAGCGCGGTGGCGGTGGTAGAGGGACAGCTCATAGAAGAGGGGCAAAGCTTGTTCAGTATCAGACGCAAGGACGATGTGCTGAACATATATAAACCCTCCGTGGTCTATGCACGGATCTCCGGGTGGGTTTCGGAGGTGCTGATACAGGTTGAGGATGAGGTCTCCGAGGGCAGGCCGGCGGTTGTTATAATTGGTACGGGCGGCTACGTTCTCGAGTCAAATATCAGCGATAAGGATTCCTTTAAAGTCAGGGTTGGTCAAAAAGTTACCGCCCACACCGCCGGAGGAACAGAGATCACCGGAACACTGGTCAACCGTTCCAAGGAGCCGGACTATAAAACAGGCTTGTTTTCATTGACCTTTCATTTTCCCAACAACAGGCGCGTCTATGTGGGAGAGTTCGTGATCATCGACCTGCCGGTTGATAAGGTAAAGGGTGTCTTTATTCGGCGGGACCAGGTGGTTCGCCGGTACGGTAAATACTTTATCTGGATCGTAAACCCGAACCAGGAGCTCGAGGCAAGAGAGGTCCTGCTCGGCCTGACCTACGGGGACCTTGTTATGATCGATCAGGGCCTGGAGACAGGTGAAAAATACCTTGCCCGGTTGACGGGAAGAGAGAAGGAGGGCGCGAAGATCGACGCGCCCGGTGCATAAAATGCTTGGGTCTATATTCCGAAAATCTACAGGGTTTATCCTGCTTATTGTAATACTCTGCTCTGCGGGCGGGCTTCTTGTCACGCAGCTGCCGATACAGCTGTACCCTCAGACAAGAAGGCCCAGGGTAAGGGCTTTTATTTTTCACACAGGGATTTCGGCCATCGACTTCTCGAATGATTACGCGCAGGATATCGAATCGCAGCTTCTTTCAATCGACGGTGTGGATATTGTCGAGGTCGAGTATGAAAATGACCGCAGCGATTTTACCCTGACCTTCGACTGGAAGGTCGACAGCGAGAAGGCAAAGTCGGATGTCGAGTCCAAAATGAACAGTATAATGGACATGCTCCCTCCCGAGTACGGGGACAGCTACTTCGTTCATTTCTTTTCCGGCGAGAATGCCGGGTATCTGGTGATGGGTGTAACTTCCGAGTCTTCAAGTCCCGAGGAGATCTACAGGGCGCTGAAAACCGCGGTCCAGCCCAGGCTGAGCCGGGTCGAGGATGTGGAGAGCATCGAGATGTTCAAGGTGGAGGAGCTGAAAGCGGAGGTTGTGCTAAGGCAGATGGATATGCTTGCCAATGGTCTGACCATCGATATGATCGAGGAAGCCCTGATGGGCGGTTACCGTCCCGAGTCTGTGGGCAAACTCGAGGACGGGAATACTACTTACAGTGTCCGGTTCTTAAGGGGGGTTGAATCCGTCTACGATATCGGCAGCATCGTTGTTGCAAGGAAAGGAAATGTCTCGATTGAGCTCCAGGATGTTGCTGACATAAAGATCAAGTACGCCCTGCCGGAACGCGCGTTTGTTATGGACGGGGCCCGCGGTATCCGGTTGACCGCCACACCGATAGATGGCGGCAATGTGCGCCAGATGTCTTCCGATGTTCAAGCCGTGCTGGAGGAGGCAAAAATCGACGGTATCCTGCCCGGGGATACCATTTTTCACTTCTACCTCGATCCTGCCGAGTACATCAACAGGTCGATAAGGAACGTGGTCCAGGCGGCGCTTATCGGCGCGGCGCTGGCCATGATTGTAGTTCTACTGAGCCTTGGTGAGATGCGGAACACGCTTCTTATCGGGATAACCCTCCCTGTGACTCTGATCCTGTCTTTTATCCTGATGTATTTTTTCAAGGTCAGCCTGAACCTGATCTCCCTTGGAGGTCTTGCCCTTGCTGTGGGCATGGTGATAGACCCTGCCATTGTTATCATGGAAAACATCCACCGGTTCCGTTTGGAGGAATCTCCGGTGAAGAACCTTGGGCATCTCAAAGAACTCATTATCAGGGCTGTCAGGCAGGTCCGTTCGCCGGTTATCGCCTCCATTCTGACCTCTGTGCTGGTCTTTCTGCCCATACTTTTCACGGCCCCACTCGCAAATGCCATCCTGGGTGATCAGGCCAAGACCGTGATCTTCGCCCTGCTTATTTCCATGATCGTTGCATTGACCCTGATTCCTCTTCTTGCTTCGCTGGTCTACAAAAGAAAAACCGGCCGTGCAGGAGCGAAGGCCGGGGTGCCGCCCAGGGGGCTCCCGCGGTTGTCCGTGCCGGTAATGGGCTTTCTGGTAAACCTGTACAAGACAATGCTCCGGGGCCTTATCCGCCGAAAATGGGCTATCGTGGGTTTTATGCTTTTTTCTTTCGGCCTGCTGGCTTTCTCCATAATAAGAATACTTCCGCTTATACCGAGGGAGATCATATCTCCCCCTTCCAGCGACAGGCTGGTGATGTACTTCAGGAGCCCCTCGATAAACGATCCCGACAGGATCGTGCAGGAAGTCATCCCCGATATAGAGGCCAGGATCAAAGACCAGGTCGGGCAGTATGTAGAAGGGACCTACGCCGATGTGTACGGCCGTTTCAATCGATATTTTATAAATCTGACGAGCACAGAGCACGCGGAGGAGGTGCTGGGTGAGCTCCAGAAAATCTTTGTCAACGACAATGTCTGGTACTACAATGTCATGATGTGGGACCCGGCCCAGCTTCCCCTTCCCCGTACCATGGACCTGCAGATCAGCGTTCAGGGGGACGAGCCGGTAGAAATTATAACCCTGCTGGAGCGGATAAGGGACCTTGTAAACGAAACCGAGATCTACAGCCGGGTGTTCACCGATCCTCCGACAAACCTTTCCGACGAGATCGCGATGAGGTCAAGGGTGGAGGTCATAGACGGGTTCGGTGAGTTCAGCGAGAGGAGCCTTATAAAAATGGTCCGTAAGATCCTGAGCGGCACAGCATCTATCGAATTCGAGCAGGACCAGACCACTGTTGAGGTCGCTGCCGTGTACCCGGAATCCAGGATCCAGGGGAGGGAAAACCTGGAGAATTTTCTTATTCCCTACAACCAGAGTACTATACCACTGAAGCATTTTTTTGATTTCCAGGAGGTCACGGGAATTTCGGGTTTTGCATCCGAGAACGGGGAGATGATCTACAGGCTCTACGCCAGAATGGCACCCGGGACCCCGGCCGCACGCAGGAGCGAATTCGAGCAGCGCATTCGCGACGAAATCGATGCAAAGATCACTGTACCGGCAGGCTACTCTATGGTTTTCGACAACCCGCAGGAGGAGATGGAGCAGGCGATCAGGTCTCTCTTTATTGCGCTTGCCGGTTCGGTTGTGCTCGTGTATCTTCTGCTTGCGTTTCAGTTTAATTCTCTGATAATCCCGCTTGTGATCCTGGTTACTGTTCCACTGGGTTTTATCGGTGTGGTCTTCAGCCTGTTCCTGTTCAAATCTTCATTGAGCCTCAACTCCATGCTCGGCACGATCATGCTGGCCGGGATCGTGGTGAACAACGCGATCATAATGATTGACTTCTACCTCAAGATCGGACCGAATTATAACCGGAAGATAGACGCCCTGGTGGAGACCGCGGGAATACGCTTTACCCCGATAGTGATCACAATGCTGACCACCGTGTTCGGTATGCTGCCCATTGCTATAGGCCTTGGTGAAGGCTCCAACATCATACAGCCCCTCGGCATCGCTGTGTCCGGCGGTTTGCTGATATCTACACTCTTTACGCTGTTCATGGTCCCGAGTATTTTGAGTCTCTTTAACGTGAAAATAAAGAAACCGTGAATGCGCGGCTATTCAAAGAGATTTTCTATCAGTTGTTAAAATACTATTGTAAAAAAATAACTCGTTTTTATTGTATTTTTAACTTGATATTACCCGGGAATGATGGTAGGATACTATAATAACTTTGTGGAGGCAGAAGTATGTTTGGTGGAATCGGAATGCAGGAAATTTTGATCGTTTTGATTATCGGGTTGTTGGTTTTCGGCGCAAGCAGATTGCCTAAGATCGCACGATCTCTTGGGCTTGGTATAAAGGAGTTTAAAAAGACAATCAAGGGTCTTGATGATGATGATGATGAACCCAGCAAAATTCAGTATGTCCAGCAGCCGCCTGTGAATCAGCAGCCGAATCAGCCTTACAACCCCGGTGTTCAGCAGCAGGCATATGATCCCAATCAGCCTTATCACCAGAACCAGGGTGCTCCCATGCAGCCGCAAAACACTCAGGTCAACATGGGTCAGCCGCAGGCTCCGGTGAACGCGCCTGTCCAGAACCAGGCAGCGCCTCAAAACCCCGCTCATAATCAGGGGAACGCGCCTAATCAGGACCAGGCCCAGGGCCAGGAGAACGCGCCTGACGCGCCTAATCAGGACCAGGAGAACGCGCCTGACGCGCCTAATCAGGACCAGGCTAAAGCGTAGGAAACAGTCGAAGCACCTACCTGTAGGTGATCAAGCACCTGTAGGTGCTCGTTCACCTGGTCGGTTTTTTTGCGGAAGATCGGGTGCTTGTTTATAACGAGTTTTTATTCGTAATATGAAAGTGGGCCTTCAACGGGTGTTGCTTTCCTGTAGCAGTTTATATACCTCTCTTGCCTTTGTAAGCCCTAACCCCTTTATTCTTACGAGACTGTCCAGCGAGATTTCGTTTCCGGGATACAGAAATGATGTGAGTATCGCGTTTGTCAGGCTATCCCCGATACCGGGTATGGTTTTTAATTTCGAGGAGAGGATTTCCCTGTCCCTGATATTCACATGGTAGGTGTTGGCGAACCGGTGTGCTTCATTTCTGATCGACATCAATAACCTGAGGGCTTCATTGCTCTTTTCGAGGACCACCTGTTCCTTTTTCCATGGCGCGTATATGTGCTCGTGTTTTTTCGCGAGACCGATCACCGGAATTTCAGCCAGGTCGAGAGCATCAAGGACCTTCAGTGCCCCGTTTACCTGGGTCACGCCGCCGTCAACCAGGACCAGGTCGGGCATGGGTTTCTTTTCATTGAGAAGGCGCTGATACCTCCTCGCGACAGCTTCTTTTATCATTTCTACGTCGTTCTGTCCGCTTGTGTATTTAATTCTGTATTTGCGGTAATTTCTTTTACTGGGGACCCCGTCCGTGAACCTGACCATTGATGCCACGGAGAAATCACCCAGCGTCGTAGCCACATCGAAAGCTTCGATGCATTTCGGGTCAGTGTCGAGACGGAGAACTGTTTTTAATACCGCAACTGCTTTTGCCGGATCGTATTGATACATGTCCTCCTTTATTCTCAGAAAGGCGTTTTTACGGGCGAGCTCCATAAGCCTTTTTTTCATCCCCTTTTGCGGCACTATTATGCTTATGTTCCTGCCGTACTTATCTTTCAGATAGCTTTTCAGAGTGGTCATCCCCTCCGGTTCAAAGGGAAGCACGATCTTGTCGGGGGGGTCGCTGTTTTCCTCGTAATAAAAATGATCCAGAAACTGCTCCAGGACTTCCTTTTCACCCATACTGTTCATTATTGTAAAATCCCTTTTACCTATTATTTTTCCATCCCGTTTTATCAATACTGTCACGTTGTATGTGTCGTTGACAGCAGCTATTCCGAAGATGTCTTCATTTTCCGCCTTGAGGGTATTGATCTTCTGGTCCTCGAGCAGGTTTTGGAGTGCTTTGTACCTTTCCCTCAGCTGTATGGCCTGCTCGAACCTGCGGTCCTGCGCGCTGCTGAGCATTTCTTTTTTAACATGGGTAAGGAGCTGGGTGCTCTGCCCTTTCAGGAAAAGCACCGCCTGGTCAACAAGTTCCGCGTATCCCTTTTCATCGATTTCATCCATAAGAGGGCAGATACATTTTTTTAGGTAATAATTCATACAAGGTGCCCCCTGGTACTTCATTCCAGGTTTTCGGCTGCATCGTCTTATGGGAAAAAGGTCGGTTATCGTTTTTATTGTGCGGTTCAGATATTTAACGTTCGTGTACGGCCCGAAATACATCGCTGAATCATCTTTTTTGATCCTTGTTTTGACTATCCTGGGGTACTTTTCATTGGTGATCTTAAGATATGGATATTTGTTGTTGTCTTTTAACTCAATGTTATACCTCGGTTTGTATTTTTTGATCAAATTGCTTTCCAGAAGAAATGCTTCAATTTCATTGTCCGTGACAATAGTTTCTATAGAAAAGATGTTCTGTACAAGGGTCTCGGTTTTTATTTCATTGGTTTTTTTGTGAAAATATGACGACACTCTGTTTTTCAGATTTTTTGCTTTACCGATATAAATGATCTCGTTGCCGCGGTTTTTCATTATGTACACCCCTGAATTTTGGGGCACTTTCCTGATTTTTTCCTTTAATTCAGTGGATATCATGGTTTTCTTTGTAATATTCGTCTTGACAAAAAAAAGTAAAATTAATAACTTACTTTATCTTTTATGACTAAATGCCTGCGATAAACAAATTTAGCTTGTAAAAAATATAATATCCATTTTTAGTTAAAAACAAAATATTTTTAGGAGGTATTACTTGGCAGTTCACAAATCGGTAGAAAAGAGGGCCAGGCAGAGCGAGAAAGCCCGGTCAAGAAATCGTGTATGGAAATCAAAGGTCAAAACTGCAAAAGCCGCGCTTGAGAAAGCCATCGAAGATAAGAAGACGGATTTAACGGCATCTTTGTATAATAACTATGTTTCAATCGTTGATAAAGCATCCTCACGGAAAGTTATGCATAAAAAGAACGCTTCAAGGAAGAAAAGACGAATGGCCCGGAAAATCAACGTTATGGGACCTGCAACCTGATGCCGGAGATATTGAGTGTCGATTATAACGGAAATAGATTTTTTTTTAAAAAATATCAAATAAAATATTGATATTTTTTAAGAGATATGTATAATCTTCCTATGGTTCAGCGGCTACAGGGTGCATAAGGTTAATTTATTACTATATGGTCAATTCGATAAGGCTGTTAATGTTCATTTTAAGGGATTCTTGTCCAGATTAAGTCATCGCAGGTGTCATTTTAAAAGGAGGGTATTTTGACGAAGGCAGAAATCGTAGAGGAAATCAGTGAGAAATTGGGGTTAACTAAAAAGGATATTGCACGGGTCGTCGATCTCTTTTTTGAAATTATCAAAGAGGGATTAAAAAGAGAAGAACATATAGAGCTGAGGGGATTTGGAACTTTTGAGGTGAAAACAAGGGAGGAAAGAGAAGCCAGAAACCCGAAAACTGGTGAAACTGTCACAGTCCCTAAGCGAAAGGTTCCATATTTTAGACCTGGTAAGGAGTTAAAAGCTATTTCAAAAATTAAAGTAGTTTAATTCCCCTGCGTTTACTATCGTTTTTAAACTTGAAAATTGCCCGCAACTTATGATCGCTATATGAATGAAACTGATAATACTTCCGATTCACCGATCCAGCCTGATGAAAATAATTTTCTTAAAAAAAAATCCTGGATCCTTCTTTCCCTTTTTTCCGCTCTGCTGCTGAACCTCGCTTTTCCATACCCGGGGATCTCGTTTCTGGCCTGGATAGCGCTTGTCCCCCTTTTTCTGGTGATCATGACAGGCAATTTAAAAAGAGCGATTTTATCATCGATCATTACCGGGCTGGCTTTTAACATTGTTTATATAATTTGGATGAAGGAGTACAAACACCCCGCGGCGCTTTCGGGCGGTGTTTTTACTGAAATGCTTTTCTTTTTCTTTTCCGTAATTCTCTCGCGGTTTTTGTTCAAAAACCTGAAACTGAAAAGATTTCAGTTTTTAAGGGTGTTCGCGCTTGCCTTTGGATGGGTATCGATAGATTACCTTAAAACGATCGGTTTTCTCGGTTTTCCCTGGGGGATACTTGGATATTCGCAATACGACAATCTTGCTTTGATCCAGTCCGCGAGCGTGTTCGGTGTGTGGGGGATCGATTTTATTATTGTCTTCTCCAATGCCGCTGCAGCGGCTGTTATAATCGGGCTATTAAAAGATAAAAAACTAAAGGGTAATACTGTAAATATAATTGTGGCTGCAGTCCTGTGTGCGGTGAGTTTAATAACCGGTTATAATAAAATTTCGGAAGGAAAAAAGCAGAATTTTAAAACTGTGAGAGTAGCCCTTATACAGGCGAACTTTGACCCGTGGAGCCCGGACCTTAGAGGAAATATCCGGACCGAGTTTGAGCTGACCCGGGAAGCCCTTGAATTCGACCCCGAGCTGATTGTCTGGAGCGAGTCTTCTGTACCTTTTCTATACGAGTACTATCTAAAAAGAGACCACGAGGTCGCGCGCGAGATCGATAATTTTATCGTTTCGCTGGGTATACCGTTCCTGTTCGGGACTATTGAATATGGTGATAAAGACGCTGAAGAATCCTTCAGGGGGAATTATTACAACGTGGCTGTATATTACAATAACGGAAAGCTCGATGATGTGTACCGGAAAATACATCTTGTTCCCTTTGGGGAATGGTTTCCTTATAAAAAAATATTTCCCTTTGTGGCAACAATTCTTGACAAGGCCGGGGCAGGGGATTTCACACCCGGCGAAGAGTATGTGGTCTTTGACGTTGGGGATTTCAAGTTCAGTGTCCTTATCTGCTTCGAGGATGCATTCGGGGACCTTACGCGTAAATTTAAACTTGATGGGCCCGGGTTTTTTATAAATGTTACAAACGATGCCTGGACGGGAAGCCGTAAAGCCGAAGTACAGCATTTTTCCATATCGATATTCAGGACAATCGAAAACAGACGGAGTTTGGTCCGGGCGGCGAACGGTGGGGTTACGGCGTGCGTGGACCCGTATGGAAAGGTCCTCGACTCTATAGAACTTTTTACAACCGATTTTCTCGTGTGCGATGTCCCTGTCATCGAAAGCGAAATTACCACCATATATTCCCGGTATGGGGATTTCCTGCCGAAAATTTTTGTTATTTTAATAATGATCGAAATTTTTTACGTAATTACCAAAAAAATGATTGACAGAAAAAAAAAGAAAAATAAGATGTAAGGTATGGAGAAGATAAAGGATTTACACGGCAAAATTCTGATAGCAGACGATGAAGTTATCAATGTCAATTTTTTCCAGGTAATGCTGACAAAGCTGGGTTTCAGTGTTGACGTCGCATACGACGGGGAAGAGGCCCTGGAAAAAGTGAAAACCTTTGTCCCCGATCTTATACTGCTTGATCTTCTCATGCCCAAATTGAGCGGTTTTCAAGTTGCGGAAATACTTAAAAAAGATGAAAACACAAGAGAAATACCGATTGTGGTCCTCTCGGCCGTGAGCGACATTAAGGACAAAGTGGATATGCTCGAGCTTGGCATCGAAGATTATATAACCAAACCGTTCAATTTTGTTGAAATACTCGCCAGGATAAGGAATATTCTCAGGGCAAAGGATCTCAAAAAGGAGATAAAACAACATCGGTGGAGATTTCTGTCTTTTTCCGAGCTCGAAAAGTATCTGGGCTCTTTCCTGAAAGAAGCAGGCAAACAATCAGAAGAGCTCATGGATTCGGGTAAAAAAATGCTGGATGACCACTCTGATAATGAAACCTTTCGGCTCCAGGTCGTAAGCACGGCTGAAAAACTTTCAGAAAGTATAAATAAGCTTGCTGAGCTGTACTCAAAGTTTACCCGCGTTGTTACCGAAAAGGGTGAGGATGTTTTTAATTTTTGAAAATAATTCTGGTCATTCAGCTGTTTTTGTATATACTTTAAGTAAAATATACAAAAGGAGCTAACATGCTGAGTGAAAATAAAAAGAAAATGCTGGAATTTTACACAGCAGGCTTAAAATTGTATAAAGAAATGAAGTTTAAAGAGGCACTGGAAAGTTTTAAACAGGGGTTGCTGATATCCCCGGATGACGGCCCTACCAAACTGTATGTTGCCCGGTGTACGGAGCTCTATAAAAACCCGCCATCTGCGGAATGGGATGGTGTGTTTACTATGACCACAAAATAATTTGACAGGATAACTTAATGATGAGGAAGAGTGATTATTCGGACATCAAAGAAGGCGAAAAGGTGGAAACAATTTTCAGCAACGCCACAATGTTCAACGGTGAGTTGACCTTTAAAACATCTTTGAAGATAGAGGGCAGCTTTAAGGGCAAGATAAAGTCCAAAGGGCATCTTATAGTCGGGGAGAACGCGAAGATTCGCGCGAGCATCAAAGCGCACTCGATTGTTATTGCCGGAGAAGTGAAAGGAAACGTTGAAGCTGTAGAGAGGCTCGAGCTGCTTCCCACGGGTAAACTCTATGGTAATATCAAGACCAAGAAGCTAAAAATGGCTGATGGAGTCATTTTTGAAGGCAGCTGCGAAATGTTAAAAGAGCAGGGGCTGAACAGAGATATTGATGTAGCATCCCGGAGTAAAGATTCCGCCGCCTTTAAAGGAGATGCGGAAGAGATTGTAAGGACCACATAAACAGCATCCCGGATCTGCAACACAATCTTCACCATGAGACTGCCGGAAAATCATGCAGGCAGCTAATTAGTTCCTGGTGATAACGCCGGGAGGCCCGGCAACTTCGGAGGACCCGACGTTGCCGGGCTTGCCCGGCTTAGTCGTGAACGAAGTTGTCACCAGAAACTAAATTAAACATTTGGTTGTAAAAATCATTTGATTTAATTAATTTTTTTTAATATATTGCAGAAGATAAGAGTGCCCTGTCCTGTGCGTCCGGTGCCCACATAGCTCAGTCGGTAGAGCACGTCATTGGTAATGACGAGGTCACCGGTTCAATTCCGGTTGTGGGCTAAAGATAAATAAAAGATCTCGCTCAATCGAGTCATACAATTTTTAATGATTTTAAGAAATATTTTAGATTTTAAGGAATATTTGTATGAGAGAATTAATTGCGTTTTCCTGTGAAGTGTGCAAGTGTAAGAACTATACTTCAGATAAAAATAAAAAAAACACACCATCGAAATTGCAGTTTAGAAAACACTGCCCCCGATGCGGGAAACACACACTGCACAAGGAAACGCATATTAAGTAGCGTGGCATTAGGGGTTTGACCGGTGTCGGCATCAAAAACAATAAATAAGTGATCTATTCATCGAAAACCAAAGGCCAGTAGCTCCAACTGGTAGAGCGCCGGTCTCCAAAACCGGATGTTGCGGGTTCGAATCCTGCCTGGCCTGCACTGGCATTATTGTACTTGAAAAACAATTCCCCCGTTTTTTGATCGAGGGAAATATTGTGATCGGGAACGCGGCGTGGTAGTAATGGGGTAACATGATCCCGAGTGAATCAAAAGGAGTTGGTATTGAAAAAAATATTTAACTTTTTGAAAGAATCAAGGGCGGAATTAAAAAAGGTAAACTGGCCGTCAAAAGAAGAGGTCCTTACTTCGACGAGAGTTGTCATTATTTCTATTTTGGTAATAGCGGCAGTAATAGCCCTGATGGACTACTTGATTAAAACTGTTGTATTTTCGATTATTGGTGGTTGAGTATGGCAAAAAACTGGTACGTGCTTCACACATATTCCGGGTATGAAAACAAGGTCGAAAAGGGACTGACAAGTCTTATCGAGAACAACAGCCTCGAAGATCTGATCTATCAGATCAAAATCCCTTCTGAAGAAGTCGCCGAGATCAAAGATGGTAAAAAAAGGGTTTCAAAAAAAAAATATTTTCCTGGGTACATATTACTTGAAATGAATGTTCCGGATGAGCCGGAACACGAGTGGAAGAGGATTTTGACATTAATAACAAAGATCCCCGGTGTAACTGGGTTTGTCGGTACAGGCAGGATCAAAAAACCTGTCCCTTTATCTTCCGTTGACGTGAAAAATGTTCTGCAGCGTATGGGAGAAATTAAAGGGGAGAAAACTGTGACACCCAGGTTCCTGTTTTCAGAGGGAGAATCTATAAAAGTCGTTGCCGGGCCTTTTAAGTCTTTTACCGGGACAGTTGAAGACGTAAATAATGAAAAAGGGAAAATAAAGGTACGAGTTGAAATTTTCGGGAGAGCCACACCTATTGAGCTCGATTTTATGCAGGTAGAAAAAATTTAGTTTGCCGACTGATAAGAAACTCCGAGTAAATTGCGTTATTCAATCCCAGTTTCCCGTGTAATTAATCCCAATTTTTGAAAAAAAACCGCGATCATTGATTATATATTGACTGTTATTATGAAAATAGTTATATTTGCAGCTCGATGTATACCCGTGTCTCAAATTTAACGCAAAAACCATCGGGGCGCGGCGCGGTATAATATCCGGGTTACAACTAAAAAAATATTTTGTACAGGTGATCTTAATGGCAAAAAAATTGGA
>DRHN01000217.1 GCA_011049595.1 Spirochaetota bacterium
TTCTTTATACCTGAATTTGATCATCATCATCTCGTTGGAGGCACAGGCATCATCTTTTATGTCCGTTTTTTGATAACGGAGCTCTGTAGCGGTTTCAGCGCCTGCTTCCGTCAGATTTATCTCGTACAAAGCGGTAACAGTGTGCCCCGCTCCAAGCTCCCCGGCGTCCTTTCTGTCATCAACAAAATCCTCTTTGCGCAGCACGCGGTTTTCACAGCCGATCAGACGGTAAGAGTCCACAATGGCAGGATTAAACTCGACCTGTAATTACACGTGTTTATCAAGCGGCGAATATGCAGACCCCTTTAAACCTTTTTTGTGCGGATGTTTTAAACATTAGGTTAATTGTTGTTAGTGTAACGAATTGGCCTAAAAAAAGCTGGATGCGCGGCTGGATAAATGTTTATAGGTGTCACCCGGTTTCGCGGTGCCGGAAATATACTTGCTGTTTTGCTGGAAAAGGGCTATGATTATTGATCACATTTATCGGGGAGGCCCGGAGTTGTCGGGCTTGCCCGGCTTTAGTCGTGGCCGAAGTTATCACCAAAAACTAACTGGAAACCGGTTTTGCAGGGACAGTATCTTTGTCTTAAACGAGTGAGGGAGCAATTTGATGAATAGAAGTGTCGTGATTCTTAGAAATGTCGGGCATGGAGTGAATGACATCTTCTGGTACATACTTCCCTCTCTCTTACCGGTAATTCTCGATCAGTTCGGTATGAAATACGGCACCGCAGGGGGGCTGCTTACCGCTTTCCTCGGGGTTGTCGCCGTATTCTCTTTTATATTGGGTAAAATATCCGACTATTTCCCTCGTCATATCATTATTGGGGCCGGGTTTCTTGTTGCGTCGCTTTTTCTTATCGGCGGTTCATTGACAAACAATTTCAACCTTTTCGTGGCTTGCCTTCTGGTTGCCGGGATTGGTGTTGGTTCCTACCACGCCGCCGGATACGCCTTGATTGAAGATATTACAGAGAATAGAAAGGGCAGGGCATACGGGATGTTTGAGTTCTGGGGAGCTGCCGGGGTTTTACTGATGTTTCTTCTCCACGGGCTCCTGCTAAATCACTTGAGCTGGCGAAACATAATTTTGATCACAAGCATCCCGGGACTGGCGATGGGTTTTTTGTATTTTATTTATTCCGAAAGGTTCAGGTCCGCGGCAGACCGAGCGAAGGGGAAAATTTTAAACAAAACGGAGATTCAGGACGCACCTGTACTGCTCTTTATACTTTTTATTATCTCGTTTACGATCAGGTATTTTGGGATTCTTGGGGTAGTTAGTTTCACTTCTACATATCTTGTGAGAGAACTGGGTCTGCAGGCTAATGTTGCGAGCTATGCAACCGGTATATATTTCCTGGGAGGACTTATTTTCACACCCTTCATGGGAATGCAGTGTGATATTAGAAACCCGATCCTGGTGCTCCTGTTTACTACCCTAATACCTTTTCCCCTGATCTTTTTAATGACCCTGACACAGCCGCTGTGGGTCCTTCCGGTCTACCTGCTGCTGATCGGCGGGTCCTATTACGGTGCAGGCCCTGCGATGAGTATGATCATTGCGCGCATGAGCAGTAAATTAGGCAAGGGCGAAGCTTTTGGTTATTTTATGGCCGTAACCTCAGTTACCTTTTCTTTCAGCCCCCTTCTTTTTGGAATGCTGGCTGATAGAATAGGGTTAAATCTGACTATGAAAATATACAGTCTTCCTCTTTTATTAGGCTCGGTAGTGCTTCTTGTGCTGTTTGTTGTCGAGAAACGCTATTGTCTCTTTGAGGGAACTACTACGGTGAGGTAGTTTGAGCGGTACCCCCTATGAATTGGAATGGCGTGGGCGTATAGAGAACTGGAGCTTCTGGTAGAGCATCTTGTAAAAACGACAATACAGGTCTGTGTATTAATATTGGCTATTTTAAAAACTTCATCAAATCCAGCACATATAATTTTTGAAGCTTTCGCTAATATGTCGTACATAAAATCACCTCATGATAATATTACAATTTTTTCGCAAA
>DRHN01000218.1 GCA_011049595.1 Spirochaetota bacterium
ATCCGTCGGAGCAATCACTGCTGGCATTTTTAAGAAAGGCTTATGACAAAAGCGGCAATAAAATGTGCGCACCTGAAGAGTTTGAAACCAAATCACCTGATTGCAGAAATTGTGTGGATTATTATGCATGCCTTTACCGCTGGGTAATCATGGTATTATAAAATTTAACTTGTTTTTGTTTATTATATTGGGTAAAATATCGCTGTTATGAACGATAATTCACTTGTAAAATTAAATAGATACATCGATTCAATGCCTTCTCTGTCGATTACCGTTTCTAAAATCATTGAGGTGACAAAAAACCCTCAAGCCACGGCGAAGGATCTCAACAGGGTCATCAGCCTTGATCCGGTCCTGGTAGGAAAAGTTTTAAAGCTGATAAATTCAGCATATTATGGTCTGCAAAACAAAGTTACTTCGCTGGTCACGGCGATAATTATGCTCGGTATGAATACGATAAAAAACCTTGCACTGTCGACTGCTGTGCTTGGAAACATGAAAAGGGATTCAAGTTTCAAGGCTCTCAATATCGACGGGTTTTGGAGGCACTCTATCGGTGTCGGTGTGCTGTCAAAGCTGATAGCGTCAAAGATCGGGGTCCCGGCGATTAAAAAGGAAGAGTATTTTATAGGGGGGCTTCTTCACGATATCGGTAAAATTCCTCTAAACGAGCTTTTTGAGGAAAGCTACATGAAAGCGATCCGCGCAGCGGACATAAAAAAGGCAAAGCTCGCTGATATGGAAAAAGAGTTCATTGGAATAACCCACACAGAGGTCGGCAAAATGATCGCCGAGAAATGGAATCTGATGGATGAGACTTTTGAATGTATTCTTCATCATCACGATCCGAATATGGCCTCAGAGAAAAACTATAAGCTGGTCACATCAGTTCATATCGCAGACATATATTGCAACATGAACCAGGTTGGATTTTCCGGGAGCAGACACGTGGATCAAATCGGAGAACACCTGTTAGAGTCAATCGGAATCAATGAAGCGTTACTTGAAGATCTATTCGATTCCATGTCAGCAGAGTTAGATAAAGCGTCGGTTTTTCTTAAGGTTTCGGGACAGTAATAGACCTGGAAAAGTTGTTGTTAAGTTTAACCGGTTCACCCCCGGTATTCTGAAGTAAACCCGCGCGTGTAAAAAGCACATTTTTAAATTAGAAAAGAATAAGTCGGGCAAGCCCGAAGTAATCTGGGAAATTCCGGAGATCAAGGAAGTATGAAAGTAAAGTTTTGGGGGGTACGCGGGTCGATTCCCACTCCAGGTCCGGACACGGTAAAATACGGAGGCAACACTACATGTATTGAAGTGAGGCTCGATGACGGACGTATAATAATAATCGGCGCGGGAAGCGGAATAAGGGCCCTGGGCAACCAGCTTGTGACCCATGACATGAAAGAGGGACGCTTGAGCATCGATCTGTTTTTGAGCCACACACACTGGGACCACATTATAGGTTTTCCTTTTTTTACACCCATCTTTATTCGCGGGAATAAAATAAGAGTGCACGGACCCGTGAATATAGGAGATGAAGGGCTTGAAAGTATTTTTGCACTGCAGATGTCTTACAATTATTTCCCGATGAGGGCGGATGAGCTCGCGGCTGATATCACTTACGAAATATTAACTGAAAAATCCTTTTACCTGTATGAGGATGTTAAAATTACAACTAAAATACTGAACCATCCAATAATCGATCTGGGTTACAGGATAGAGGCTGATGGGGCTGTTTTTGTCACTGCCTATGATCATGAGCCTTTCAGAAACCTTTTTTACGCGGACCCGGAAGATGATGATTATGATGAACTGGTGATCAAAGAGGGAGAAAATGCAGCATTATTGAATAATCGTCGGGTGAGCGGTTTTATCCGGCATGCAGATTTCCTTATCCATGACGCCCAGTACTTAAATAAAGAATATGTCGCCTCAAAAATAGGCTGGGGGCATTCCTCAATGGAATACGCTCTGTACAACAGTATAAAGGCCGGGGTAAAAAAGCTGGCATTTTTTCATCATGAACCGACAAGAAAGGATTCTGAGTTCGATGCTCTGGAGAAGGCCATTATTAAAAGGGCCTTAAAAATAAATAGTCACAAAATTGAAGTGTTTTTTGCCAGGGAAGGTTTGGAAGTCGCGGTTTAGCTGCTTGAAAGTTTAATAAACCGATGATTTCTGATTGATCAGTCTGCTATGGGAAAGCCTCCTGCCGGTTCGGAGTTTTCCCATCCTCAATACTGTATAACCAGGGCTTCTATGTTCCTAACATTTGCTGGTGTACGGAGTCGAGTGGGCCCGGCAACGCCGGGTACTACACGGCGCAGCATCAAGAACAAAATAGTTACAGAATATTAATTTGCGGTATGGAAAACTAACATGGACCACGCTTCTTTTGTACACCTGCACACACATTCCGAGTATTCGATACTGGACGGTGCAGCTAAAATAGATGATTTAATAAAAAAGGCCGTTCAATACAACATGCCCGCGCTCGCTCTCACGGACCACGGGAACATGTTCGGGGCGCTCGAGTTTTATGAAAAAGCGACAGCCGGCGGTGTCAAGCCGATAATCGGTGAGGAATTCTATCTCACTCCGGGATCGATGAAAAAAAGAGGGATAAAAGAAAAATCCCACCACTTGATCTTACTTGCAAAAGATGAAGAGGGATACAGAAATCTCCTGTTATTGTCGTCCATGGCATACATAGAGGGATTTTATTACAAGCCCCGTATCGATAAAGAGCTGCTGTCTGTACACGCGGATGGCCTGATCTGCATGAGTTCCTGCCTTGGTGGCGAGATCCCGTCGAGCCTTATTAACGGCAGGTATGAGGAAGCCCGGGATAAAACCGGTGAATATATAGATATTTTCGGAAAAGAAAATTTTTATTATGAATTGATGGATAACGGTCTCGATGAGCAAAAGACGGTTAACCGGGAGCTCCTGAGGCTGGCTGAAGATCTGGGTGTTAAAACCGTTGCGACCAATGATGTCCACTATCTGGAAAAAGGAGATGCCCAATACCATGACGCGCTTTTGTGCATTCAGACAGGAAAATCTATAAACGAGAAAAAGCGGCTTAGATTTAAATCTGATGAGTTTTATTTCAGGTCCCCGAAGGAGATGCTTGAGCTGTTCTCCGAGGTCCCTGAAGCCATTAGGAATACGATCGAGATCACCGAAAAGTGTAATCTCTCACTGGAACTGGGCAGCATCCACCTGCCTAATTTTCCACTGCCGGAAGGGGAAAACGCTGAATCTTATCTTTTAAAGCTCACCGAAGAGGGGTTAAAAAAAAGGTACAAGGAAATTAAGGAGGAGATAAAGAACAGAGCCGATCTTGAGATCAGCGTGATCAAATCAATGGGGTTCTGCACATATTTTCTTATAGTATGGGATTTTATCAGGTTCGCTAAAAGCAGGGGCATATTGGTCGGCCCCGGCAGGGGAAGTGCCGCCGGATCGATTGTTTCTTACGCGCTGGGGATAACAAATGTTGACCCGCTCGAGTACGGGCTGCTGTTTGAGAGGTTCTTAAATGTGTCCAGGGTCTCGATGCCGGATATTGACATTGATTTTGACGGGGACAGAAGAGATGAAGTGATCCAGTATGTGCGTGAAAAGTACGGTGAAGACAAAATGGCCCAGATCATAACTTTCGGGGCAATGAAAGCGCGGGCAGTTGTGCGGGATGTCGCCCGTGTTATGGATATCCAGCTAAAAGACGCGGACCAGATCGCAAAAATGATCCCTTCAAGATACGATATGACCATAAAAGAGGCATTGAGCACATCCCGGGACCTTTTAAATAAGGTAGAGAAAAACCCCGAGATCAACAGGTTGTTTGAAATATCCAGGAAACTGGAAAAACTGGTCAGGCACCCTTCCACGCATGCGGCCGGGGTCGTGATCTCTCCGGCACCTTTAACGACGATCGTTCCATTGTACAAAGATCCGAAAAGCGGCGTCATTTCAACCCAATTCCAGGCAAAATATCTGGAAGATGTCGGACTGATTAAAATGGATTTTCTCGGTCTGAAAAACCTTACGGTAATAAGACGCTGTCTGTACAGTATCGAGAAAGCCGGTATGCCCGTGCCCGACATGGATAACCTTGACCTTAAGGACCTTGAGGTATACGAACTGCTTTCAGCAGGGAAGAGCCTCGGAATATTTCAACTTGAAAGCAGCGGGATGCAGGACCTGTTAAAGAAGGTAGTTCCGAATAGATTTGATGATATTATCGCAATTCTTGCTTTGTACAGACCGGGGCCTCTTGATTCCGGGATGGTAGACGAATTTATTGAAAGAAAACATGGAAGAAAACAGATAGAATATAAAGATCCCAAGCTGGAAAGTGTTTTAAAAGAAACATACGGTGTAATAGTCTATCAGGAACAGGTCATGGAGATCGCGCGTGTGATAAGCGGATTTACAATGGCTGAGGCAGACAACCTCAGGAAGGCAATGGGGAAAAAGAAACCGGAAATTCTTGAAGAAGCGAGGGAAATGTTTATAGCAGGAGCGTTGAAAAGCGGGGTAGACGAGCGGGAAGCGGAAGAAATTTTTGATCTGATAAAGACTTTCGGAAGATACGGATTTAATAAGTCGCATTCCACAGCTTACGCGTTTCTGGCATTCCAGACCGCGTATTTGAAAGTGCACTACCCCCTGCACTACCTGGCTTCTCTTTTAACCGGTGAGCTGAATGACACGGACAAGATCGCACAATATGTTAACGAAGCAAAGGAGATGAACATAAATGTCAAAGCTCCGGATATTAACTGCGGCGGAGTGGAGTTTTCGGTTGACGGGGATTTCATTTGTTACGCGCTTTCCGCGCTGAAGAATATAGGAGAGGGCGCAGCCCGGGTGATTGCCGGGGAACGCATGAACGGTCCGTATGAATCACTGTTTGATTTTACGTCCCGGGTAGATCTTCGACTTGTAAACCGGCGGGTTATTGAAAGCCTGATAAAAAGCGGAACAGCGGATTGTCTTGGAGAAAATAAAAGAACTCTCTTTGAAAACATTGACAGAGCGATGGAGTACGGGGCATCGGTTCAGGGTGACCGCGCAAAAGGACAGACCAGTCTTTTTGAAGAAGCCGGTATGGAGAACATAACCGTCGATATATGCAGGATCGAGGCTTTTGAGGAGTGGGCAGACGCTGAAATATCGGAAAATGAAAAAGAGATCCTGGGTTTTTATTTCAGGGCCCATCCGGTTGAAAAATACAGCGACATATCGGAACGTTGCGGCGCACAAAGGGTTTGCCGTTTAAAAACCTTACCTGAAGACTCAAATGTTTCGGTGTTTGGAATAATAGTAACATTGAAGAAAATAATTACCAGGGACAACAAAGAAATGGCTTTTTTAACCCTGGGTGATTCAACAGGATCAATAGAGAGTGTAATTTTCCCCAACGTATTTGAGAAATACAAAGAATTTATTGAAAGCAAAGATGTCGTTGTTATATCAGGAAGAGTAAACGGAGGTAAGATATTGGCTGACAAAATAATGAATCCCCAGGACTTCAAAAAGGAAGCGAGCTCGCAGATGCATATATTTTTAAACAGCTCAATGGATTTTGAACAGCTTGTAAAGCTGAGGGATATATTTCTGAAGAAAAAGGGAAAATGTAACATATTTTTGCATATGCCCGAGCTTGAAAAGCATAAAAAGGCTATAAAAGCGTCCGCGTTTCTCCTTGTCGACCCGGACGAGGAGCTGATATCAACGTTGAAGAGGGAAAAAGTGGTTGAGAAGGTCTGGGTCAGCTGATAGAGTTTCCGGTTTGACAAAAATATAAGGCCGATATACAATAGCAAAATTAAAACTACTATTTCAGGAGGCTGTTAAATGAAAAAGAAAAAGGTCAAGATCGGATTAGCGCCGACAAGACGAAATGTATTCTCTGTTGAAGATTCTCTAAAATATAAGGACCTGATTGAGAAAAAATTAAAATCCTGGGATATAGATTTTGTAAACCTGGATTCTTTGAACAAAGAGGGACTTTTGTTCGACCGGATGGAAGCCGAAAAGGCGGCCAGGATATTTATTGACGCGGAAGTAGACGCGGTCTTTGCGCCTCATGTGAACTTCGGCACAGAGGACGCTGTCGCGAAACTGGCCCGGGATGTGGGTAAACCTTTTTTATTGTGGGGCCCCCGTGATGAGGCCCCGCTTGAGGACGGTTCGAGGCTCCGGGACACGCAGTGCGGCCTGTTCGCCACAAGCAAGATACTGAGCAGGTTCGGCGTTCCCTTTTCCTACATCGTTAACTCGCGAGTTGACTCACCGGTCTTCGAGCGCGGTTTTAAAAACTTTGCCGCCGCGGCAAGGGCCGCTAACAGCTTTCACAAGGCACGTATCGGCCAGGTGAGCACAAGGCCGGGCGATTTTTATACAGTTATTGTAAACGAGGGTGAGCTTCTTGAAAGATGGGGCATAGAAACCGTTCCGATCACTCTTGTGGATATTGAAAAGAGCGTTCTTGACATGGTGAAATCCGATAAGCGCGTAAATGATGAAGCAGCCTCTTTGAAAAAACGTGTCACTTTTAAAGAAGTTGACGAAGAGATGATAAAAAGAATAGCTGCCCTTAAAATTATGCTGCTGGACTGGGCTGAAAAGGAGAACCTCACGGCTATCTCGTTTCAGTGCTGGAGCGCGCTTCAGCTTGCCCTGGGGCTTGTCCCGTGCTTTGTCAACTCGGAGCTGACTGCGCTCGGGATTCCTGTGGCCTGTGAGACAGATATTCACGGTGCATTGACTTCGATCCTTCTTCAAAATGCGAGCCAGGAGGAATCACCCACTTTTTTCTGCGACCTCACAATCCGCAACCCCGAAAATGAGAACAGCGAGCTCCTGTGGCACTGCGGGCCCTTCCCTCACGAGCTTGTAAAAGACAAAAGCAAGGCATTTGTAGGTAAACATTTCATCCTGCCGTCCGGGGCACCGGGAACCGGCAACTGGGAGGTAAAAGGGGGAGACGTGACAGTGGCCCGACTTGACGGTATAAACGGAGATTATTCTCTTTTTATCGGTCACGCCAAAGGATGCGCAGGTCCGTTCACGCTGGGCACATACCTCTGGATAGAAGTCCCCGACTGGCCGTTGTGGGAGGAAAAGCTGATCTACGGCCCGTATGTTCACCATGTCGTGGCTTCCCACGGCCGTGCCGCGTACGCGCTGTACGAGGCAACCCGCTTTATACCCGGCCTGAAACCCGACCCTGCGCAGCCCGCAGAGGACGAGATCAAGGCGTATTTGAGGGGAAGCGACCTCTAAGAAGGCATTTTTTTACTTTTTTTATACGTTTATCCGGTTTATGCGTTATAATTATATAAGGGACTCATCTATATGATCAGTTTTATATGATAGCAAAAAACATTGGGGAGGAGAATATGAGAAAATTAAGATTTCTTTTTATCATAATCAGCTTTTTAGTTTTTATCCTTTTTTCATTTTCGTCGGGATTGGCGGTAGTATTGATTGATTCCAGCACTCAAACTAATACTACCTATAACAGGTTTCTTGCCGGGGATTTGGGGTTTACCAAAGGGGGTAAAAATAACAGAGTATTCAGTATTACATTTGGTGCAGCGGCTGGAGATTCAAATCTACACTACCTCAATATTGAAATATCATCAGGAGGCAAAACAATCCTAAGCGGGAATACCGACTCTCTCGCCTATAACACAAACTATTCGGCAAAAACCTATTGGAACTATGAGATACTGGATGAGCTGGGAGGTACGTTTACCGTGAGCAGAAGCGGAAGCGAGGTACGGGATAAAGTATTAAAAACAGGAGAAGTTCCGCAGGGCATATACACAGTACAGATCCAGCTTATAAATTCGGGTACACAGGCTGAGGTTAGTACGAAAACATTTACATTTACGGTCGTCCCGGCTTCCCTTCATTCTATTTATCCGGTAAACACGTCTGTTACAAAATCATCCATGGATTTCAAATGGCTTTCCAAAGAACTGTTTGACATGCGGTTCCACCTGTTCAAGGACCCCGGCGGAAGAGATGAAATAAGGTCGGGCTACAGGCTTCCGCGGAGCGTCAATTCTGGTCAGAGCTATGACGGATCGGGGATCGGATCACTCCTCAATGACGGGTCAATGTATTACTGGCAGATTCGCGGAAAGATCACCACAACACACGGCGATGAGCTGGTTAAAAGCCCTCTGAACGCTTTCCTTTATTTTGAA
>DRHN01000219.1 GCA_011049595.1 Spirochaetota bacterium
ATTTATGACCTAACGATAGGGCCAGTACTTAAAGAAATAAACCAGATAAGCCGCGGGAATAGTGTTTGAGATCGTATGGCTTGCGGCTTATCTGGTTTATTTCTTTAAGTACTGGCCCTATCGTTAGGTCATAAATACAGCTTTTTTTTGCTTTTCAGGCAGAAAACATATCAGATTTTATTAAAGGAGGGGGAAATGGAAATCATTGCTCTGTCGGTATTCGGACTCGCAATTCTGGCATTGGCTGCTTATGGGTACAAAATATCGGCCAAAACAGCAGAGGATTATATGCTCGCTGGAAGAACCATAGGTGTAGTTGTGATGTTCTTCTTTATCCTCTTTGCAATTTCAAGCAGCTGGACCTTTTACGGCTATCCCGGTTTTATATATCTAAACGGCCCAGCTTACATCTATTTTATATGGGGGTCTGTAGCGGGTTTTGCCGCTTTATATATGTTTTTAGGCCCGAGGCTCTGGGCTATAGCGCGGATCAACCGCTTTCTTTCACCTGTAGAGCTTTTGAGCGAAAGATACGAATCACCCTTTCTCAGGATACTGCTTTCAATAATGCTGCTTGCCTTCATAGTTCCCTATGTAGGCATCCAGCCGCTCGGTGTGGGGCTCGGGTTTCAGGCACTGACCGGTATGCCTCTCATGGTCGGCGCCCTTTACACGGTAGCTCTACTTATAATCCTCGTGCTCCTCGGAGGAATGCGGATTGTGGCGTGGGTCAATATTTTTCTCGGCGCCGTTTACGCGTCCGCACTTCTGGGTTCTATCATCTGGATAGTCAACAGGTTCATTCCGGGAGGTCTGCGGGGTGCGGTCGAATTCTTAAAAATTAATAACCCCGCAATGCTGAGCGCTCCGGGGCCTCAGGGATATTTTACTCCGGTAATAATCGGCGGCACTATGGTCGTCGGCCTTATGGCTTTCAGCTGGCCGCACATCGTCATCGGGGTCATGACTGCGAGAGACAAAATGCTTTTTAAATGGTTCCCTCTTCTAATCTTTATCTTCGGGGGATTGTTTTTCTACACCATGCCCTTTATATGGGGCTCGCTTATCGCACCCGTTGTGATGCCGGGTGTTGTCGGAAAAGCTGCGGCTGACAACATTGTCCAGACAATTATAACAACGCATTTACCAAGATGGTTCTCGGTGTACGTCCTCATGGGCGTAATAGCCGCTGCTATTTCCACAGCGGCGGTGCAGCTTATGACTTCCAGTGTCATTGTTGCAAGGGACCTCATCCAGGGGTTTATAAAACCCGACGCTACGGATAAACAGATTATAGGATGGGCCAGATTGTCAGTAATCGGCATTGTCATCCTCAGTCTCGGCGTTTCGCTCTGGAACCCGACAGCCATGGCCCTTTACCTTACAGACGTGACCATCCCGGGTTTTGCGCAGTGGGGGCCTGCGCTTGTAGGCGGTATACTCTGGAAACGCGGAACCAAGCAGGGGGCTATCGTGAGCACCCTTGTCGGTGTCGTGTACCTTATAGCGGGTTTGATCTACCGTCCTCTTTTTGCGGGTTTTCATCCCGTGATGCCCACGATAATCGTCAATATGGTCCTTTACATAGTGATCAGTTTTCTGACAAAACGGCCCTCTGAAGAAATACAGTCAAGGTTTTTCGATGAGGTTGACGAATTTCTCGAAGCATGATATTCTAACAGGATAGTGCAGGAAGCAATAAAACGGATGACATTGAAGGAAAAATAAAAAGACTGTAAACGGAGTTACATTGATGGCAGACAAATGGAGGCTGATATTCAACCCTGAAGGGGACGTAGCAGACCTGTTTGCATACCCTTCATCCCTGGTCGAAGGTAGAGTGGCGGGAAAGTACCTGCTTGGCAGCGGCACTCTGCCCGACACGATAGTAGTGCAGGGGATAAAAAAGAAGGGTATACTGGTAGGCGCCGACGTACGCGTTGACAGGGAGGTTGCCAGGAAAAACGACATAGATGTTGCCGCCTATCCCAGAAGCGGCAGGGGCGGCGCGAAAATGGCTGACACGATTTCCTTAAAGGAGCTGCTTCTCAAGTCCTCGAAAAAATTTACCGCCGAGGCAGCGGACCCTGACGAACCCGCAGTTTTGCTGTACACTTCCGGGACAACCGGTAAGCCCAAAGGTGTAAAGCTCTCTTTTAACAATTTCATGGCGGAAAGCAGGGTTGTGGAGCACGTCCTCTCTGTAAATCAGGAAGACCGCATAATCGCCGTGCTCCCGATGTTTCACGTTTACGCTATGGCCGACGCTCTTCTGCTCTTTTTATACTTCGGGTGCAGCCTGATAATGATCCCCCAGTACAGCCCGGCTGAGCTTTTAAGGAACATCTCGGAACTAAATGCCACTCTGCTCATCGCAATACCGTCCATGTACATTCACCTGCTCCAGATAGCAAAAAGCAGAAATGTAAAAATCCCGAAATCCCTCAGATACAGTTTTTCAGGAGGCGCACCCCTGCCGCTGAGTATAATAAAAGAGTTCGTGGAAGTATTCCAGACAACCATCTCGGAGGGATATGGGCTTACTGAAACAACATCCGGAGTATCATTCAACACATCCGGAGAGAGGTACAAGGCCGGATCGATCGGGCCTGCCGCCCCTGGTGTCGAGATGAAGATATTCGACGAGGATGACAACGAACTGAAACCGGGGGCGGAGGGCGAAATTGTTATAAAAGGGGGAGTCGTTACAAAAGGCTACTATAATCTACCTGAAGAAACGGAAGAAGCCATGCGCGGCGGCTGGTTCCACACGGGCGACTTGGGCTATGTGGATGAAGACGGATATTTTTTCATAACCGACCGCAAGAAAGACATCATAATCAGGGGTGGTTTTAACATCTCCCCCCGCGAGGTCGAGGAAACGCTGTTTACTCACAGCAAGGTTATGGATGCTGCAGTTATCGGTGTACCTGACAAAAGTCAGAGGGAGACAGTCAAGGCATTTGTGGTGTTGAAAGAAGGAGAGAGCGCTGATGCAAAAGAAATAATCGATTTCTGTAAAGCCCACCTCTCGCCATTCAAGGTCCCTAAATTCGTGGATTTCAGGAAAACTCTTCCTAAAAGCGCGACCGGAAAAGTTCTCCGAAAAGAGCTCAGGGACGGTTATAAAGATGAAAGGCTCATCGAGAAGGACAATGATACGGGGGAGTTCCGGGATTAATTTTAAGTTATACCCGATGTTCAACAGGTACTTATTTACAGGACGATTTGCGGTTATCGGGTAAATTGCAAAAGACAAATTAAAAAAATAACCATGGTGCATTCTTTCATGTTGAGGAGGTTTCAGGAAAGTGTCAGAATATGCAAGCATAGGGCAAATACTCGAAGAAAGGGCAAAGAAAAATCAAAAAAAAACGGCCCTGTTCTTCGAAGGAAAAGAGATAAGCTATGATCAGCTCAACGGAAATGTGAATAAGCTGGCAAACGGGCTAAAAAGTCTGGGTATAGCAAAAGGCGACAGAGTGGCCATAATGCTTCCCAATATCCCGGAGTTTGTTTACTCTTTTTTCGCAATTCAAAAAATCAGTGCTGTTGCTGTCCCCTTTAACACCATGTACAAGGGAAGAGAGGTGACACACATACTGAATGACAGCGGGGCCAGGGCCATAATCGCTCTCACTAACTTCGGTGGACTGCTAAACGAGATAAAGCCCGATGTCCCGGCCCTGGAGCACATAATACTGACAGGAGAAAGGACTCTCCTTTTTGTGCAGCCTGAAAGCACCGTTTCGGTACAGATGGTTTATGAGAGCAGCTTCTTTAACAGTGTCGACGAAGCGTATAATAAAGTCGGGGAAATTCTGGTGGAGGTTTTTAAAAAGTTCGGTGTTGACGATGCCTGGTACAAGCACAGGGGCAGCGTGCGCGTAAAAGGCAGGAAAATAGCGAGCTTTATAGTTTCCAGTGTCGAAAACTTATCAATTATAAACGCGATCTGTTTTATGAGCAAGCTCGCTACGGACGAGTTTTTCAAGGTAATATGGGTACCTCCGGAGGTCAAAGACAAGGTTATCGAGCCTCTGACTTCGGTCGAAGAGATAACGTGCAACAGGCCCGACAACGAGGAATTCAAAAACGTTGTAACCGGGCTGTTTGGAGAAATGCTTGGAATAGAGATCGAAGAGGGGAAGTTAAAAAGGGACGAAATCTTCGGCTATGAAAAACAGAGGGCCCTTGCTTTTAAAGCTTGAACTTGTAAAGTGAATTGGTGACTATTTCGGGCTTGCCCGACTGCAATAAAGCGTTTATTATTCTTCAAATACCGGCCGGCAGAAAGTGTCGATGCTGTTTTCTCACAAATAAGCAATCAACAAATGTAAAAATACATAACCTGGAGGCAGAAATATGAAGAAAGTAGCCATAGGGTGCGATCCGAACGCGGCTGGATTTAAAGAAATAATTATAAAACACCTGGAATATCTGGGGTTTGAAGCCGAAGATTACGGCAGTAACGACCCGATATACGCGAACGTGGCCATTAAAGTCGCCCAAGCTGTTGCCTCGGGAAAACATGAAAGAGGGATCCTGGTTTGCGGAACAGGGATCGGCGTGTGTATCGCGGCAAACAAGGTACCCGGTGCTTACGCCGCTCTCTGCTCCGACCCCTACTCTACCGAACGCTCGAGAAAGAGCAATAACGCGAACATCATGACCATGGGATCACAGGTAACAGGGCCCGAACTGGCGAAAACCCTTGTTACTACATGGATGAACTCGGAGTACACGCCCGGGGGAAGGTCAGAGCCCAAGATCCGTCGCATATACGAGTACGCGAAGGAAAACCAGAAATAGCACCTGAAAGCAAGCGGTTTGATTTGACCGTCCATATAAACTGTCAAGATGGCTTCTGATTGCATCGCAGGGTCACTGGGAAATGCGGCAAAAATCAGGGGTATTAACAGCCAACAATTGTGAAGATTCGACTTTTCGGAGGTAACCATGAACATGTTAACACAGGGCCTCCTTATAAATCATTAATATGTATTAAATTACTGCGACGTGCGTCAGAGCTGGCCTTATGAGGAACTGCTTGGTCTTTACGGCCTCAGGGCCTATCAGATCGCGGATTCGGTCATGGAATTTCTTACGGGTTCTGCATAAATTAATCACCCGATCCACGATGACTCAAGAAATCGATATCAAGGTACTACGCAGTTATCAGGCGCATCGGGCCGCCGGGGTTATTCCAGTTTTTACCGCGCTGCGCCCAAACCAGCGAAAACTCATGTTTGACCTCATCCCCGCCTTTTAGAAAAAACCGCATAACAGCTTTTTTGGGAAGGTCATCATTTTTTATTTCTCCCGCAATGGATTTATAGTACAGTTTTGTATCTTCCGTCAGGAAGTCCAACGCGGCGCCGACGAGGTTTTTGACAACCCCCTGATCGAGACATTTCCTGCACACTTCGATCATTGTTTTGAATACACCCAGCTTTATCGTCACAGTGTAGCTGCCGTTGCATTTAATATATGAAAGCGCGGGGGAAATCTTAATTTCCGAGGCTTCCTCATCCTGCTCCCTTATTACCACTTTCGCACCCTGCGGCTGAGTCCTAAAGGGCATGTCGTGGCTGCCGTTTTTTTTGTCCAGGGCAATTCCTGAAAGAATCATAAGAATATGTCTTTTCATATTAACCTCCTTGATCAGGTTTGCTCCAGATATTTTGCATCTTTTATGCCAAAGTATCAGAAAAAAAAGCATATTTATAATATTTTAACTCTTTATATTATTTTAATTAAAATAATCAGATTTTTGGGGGGAACAAAAGATATCATAATGTGTACATATTACCACAGTTTGTGTTCTATTTCACCAATCCTGTTACATACCGATCGGCCGGTTCCCATCGTTTTCTATATGAAAAACCCGCGCAAGCCTCCTATCATACACAGCGTCTGTAAAGTAGAGATATCCGCTGACCGGTAAACCCGGATACAATTTCATGAGAGATCTGCAATAAGTATCAATCTGGGTGCAGTAATACCGGGTAAGTTTATCCAGATCCTCTTCTGTTCCGACCCTGTTCGTTTTAAAATCCAGGATCTCTATTTCACTACCTATCACCAATTTATCGATCCTTCCGACAAAATTACGGTAGCTTTTTGACAGTGTGATAATTTCACTGTATGACTTTTTACCAAAATATTTTTCCATCCGTTTATCTGTCACAGTGTTTATAAGCGAAACCCTCGCAAGATCAACAGCTTTTTTTCTTTCTGAACTGGTAAAACCGGGGCCTTCACACGATAATGCATTCATAAGCAGTTCATCTATTTCTTCACCCTCCAGGGGTAATTTCTTTATCATTTCAACGGACCTGTGAAAGATCAAACCTTTGAGGAGACCGGTCCTTTGTGATTGTTTATCGGTATCACCGGGGTCCTGATGACTCTTTGAGTCCTGTAAAAGATCATCAAACTCTTTCCGGTACGCTGAAGTTTTTTGCGACGGTATCTGTACCCCAAATTTTTTAAAACTTTTCGCGCTTTCACCCTGAACATCAGGGCTCGGTACAGGCTTTCCGGTTTCGCTATCATAAAGACCCTCTTCGCTTTTGAATGACGGATCATACGATGAAACTAAAACATCTCCTATGGATTTCCCCCTTCCGCCGGTCAGCGGAAGTACTATGAGGTTTTCCCTGGCTCTTGTCAGTGCGACATACAGTGTGTTGATCTCATCTACTCTATAGCTCTTTTCCGTTTCCTCAAAAATCTTCATTATCTCCGCGGAATTTGAAAAATAAGTTTCGTAAATTGACCGTGCGATCGCGGCGCCTTTTAAATGCCCTTTTTCATCAACGTTAAAAATCAGAGAACCGTCCCGCCTGAACTTGAACGGCTGGGTCAAAAAAGGGACTATCACAGTGTGAAATTCCAGACCCTTCGAAGAGTGTATTGTCAGGAGACGGACACCCCTTTCTTCACTGATATTGATCGATAAATTTTCTTTATTCTGCTGCAGGTAATCTGCGAAATCGTAAAGTGTTACAGCGTCATATGTGTTTTCAAAGGTATAAGCGATCTCGTACAGTTTGAGAAGAACATCCGTTTTTCTTGGATATTTGTTCAGCACGTCGAACTCCTCATAAACCGCGCGGATAAATCCTGAAGGAGAAAGATAGTGAGAACGGCTGAGGAACCCTTCCAGAGTTTGATAAAGCCGGGGCCGTGACGAGGCGAACGCCCGCAAAGACAGCGCACCATTTTCATCCCTGCACATATCAAGGTCATCGAAGCTGAATCGGAATATCGGTGACCGCAGCAATCCGGCAAGATATATTCCTTCACCGGGGCTGAGCACAAAATTTAGTATATTTACAATGTCCATCACGCTAAAATCTCTGTACATTTTACTCTTACCGACTGAAACATAGCGGAGTCTTTTTTTGATGAGACATTTTTCAATCTCTTCGATCTCACTGTTTTTTCTGCAAAGGACCGCGATGTCGTCCAGGTTGACCCCTCTTTCCTGCAGGAGCTTTATCCAGACGGCTGTTTTATCGACAAGCTCATCCCTGTCCCCGAATTGTCCTATGTAAACATAACCTTCATCGTTATTAGCTCTGCCGGGAGGTAATGATTGCTCATCATATGAAAAGTTTGATTGCGGGTCCGCCTGAATATTATTGAACACCTTGTTTACGAAATTTAAAAGAACCGGAGACTGCCTGTAGCTGTATTTTAATTGTTTTTCGGGGATGGAAAGCTTGGTACGGACTTTTTCAAACAGCCATGGGTCTCCGCCTCTCCACCGGTATATCGACTGCTTCACGTCACCGACATAAAACAGCTTCCCGCCGCGCGAAAGACCGTTTCGGACAATATATTCAAGAGCGTCCCACTCAAGCCTTGAGGTATCCTGAAACTCATCTATCAGTACATATCTGATCCGGGACCCTGTTCGATAGCCCAGATATTCAAAATCTTTCAGATCTGATAAAAATTCCGCGGCGCGCAGTTCGATATCAGAAAAATCAATAGACTGTCCCTTTTTTTTAATTTCACTATAAATACTGTTTACATCCCTGTAAATATCCATCCATGTAGACATATAATAGCTCATCTGGGCCCGAAGATAGTTTATTATTGACTCGCGAATAACCGAAAGAGTTTCTTTCAGTCGTCCGGCGCTTTGGGGTGTCAATGTATCGCATACCGATTTCAGGTATCTCACAATCGGGCTTGCTTCGTCTCTTTGAAAAGGAGTAAGACCAATGAAACGATTTATATTTCTGTACTTCAGAAAATCATCGAGGCTGTTAATAAAAGATTGTATATTTTTATTTTCTCCGTGAGATTCAATATATTTAGACATCAAAGCAGTCATATAATTTATCCTGCCTGTCATCGCCGAAGAAAAGAGGGCTTTCCTTCTTTTATTGAATTCGTCTTCAATGTTTTCATAATTAGCCCCACCCTCCACCATATTTTTCAAAGCATAGTATTTCGGGTCGACCTCTTCATATATCTCTTTAATAATGCCGCCTGTGGATATCACCCTCCCACTGTAGCTCGAAACAAACCGGAATACTCTGTCAAGCAGAGTTTTATTGTGTGCGATTTTTCTATAAAACAGTTCAAGAGATTCAGAAACATTTTTCTCCTTTGTTATTTCATCGATAACAAAAATATCTCTCAAATAGCCGGTTTCCCCCGGAAAACACCGGATCAGCTTTGTAAAAAAACTGTGAATTGTAGATATCTGGAGAAGGCTGAACTGTTTTATGAGCTTATTCTTCAAAACCCCGGCCATGTTAATGATCTTTTCAGGCTTTTCTTTAAAAATTGCAGAAAAAAAAGCGGTTTCATCTTCATCCCTGTCGACAACAGCCTGCAGCCTGTCAAACAGCTTCCTGCGGATCTCATTCGCGGCCAGATTGGTAAAAGTAATAGCAATTATCTCCGAAGGCCCGATCCCGTCCAGGAGCATGGTAATAAGCCTGGTTGTCAGCGCGAAAGTCTTCCCGCTACCCGCCGATGCGCTGAGTGCAACCGATAAGTCAGGATCGTATATTTCGTCTGCGTTCATTCTTCAAGCACCCTGCAAATATTAAAGTAAGGACAGTACCTGCAGACCTCATAATCGGCAGCAAGCGAAACCCTGTCTTTCATGTTAAATGCGCGGAAAAAACCGGCGAGATGATCTTCAAAATCTGTCAGGTATTGATCAATTTTATCAAACCTGACAACCATCTCTATATCCTTTTTATCCATTAGATCATAATAACACAAACCTTCGATCGGGTGGTCCGGGCAGGTTTTTTTGAAAAGAAGACCGTAAAATCCCAGCTGTACTTCTATAAAATCTTTTCGGGCGAAATGAAGGGCATTCGCAGGCAGCTTGCCGGTTTTGTAATCAACGATAATGTACCCGCCTGTTGGTGTTCTGTCTACCCTGTCGATCCTTCCCTGGATAGTGTATTTATCAGGGTCTATGCCTATTTCTACAGAAAAACTTTTTTCTATAAATTCCCGGCAAATGCTGTAACCGTCATTAAAACGTGACAGATCGTTTTTCACCACCTGCAGCAGGCTGCTTTTTAAAATTTTCTTTGCCAGGGCCTCTTCATTCGTGTAAAAAGTCCCTTTTGGGAAATTGGCTTCAAAAAGTTCATCGAACTTTTTCCCAAAGCTTTCAAACCTGCAGGGTCGATCTATTTCATCAAGATCACGGTAAAGTTCGGTGAAGATCGAGTGGACCTTTAGTCCGACGAGGTTTAATTCGATCTTTTTCGAGAGTGTTTCCTCTTCGTCAATATCGAGAATCCTTCCAATATAATATCTGGTCTCACATTTTTTTATCCTGTCAAGGTCCAGTCTGGAGAACCTGTTGATCAGACGGGGCAGTACCGCGGCTTGCCCCTCCTTTTTGACAGGCGCGGCATCCTCCCGAAAGGATCTTACAGGGACCGATAAAATATCCGGGCTCCTTGATTGGATCCTGTAATAATCTGCAATATGGTAATAAAACCTGCTTCTAACATCTATTTCTCCTGTTTTATCGTTTATAGAAACGAGATATGCGGATTCGGCGGAATCTAAAATTCTCAACAGGTAATAGAGCTCCAGGTCCTCCCTGTCCAGAAAAGTCGGGAGTTTCAGGTCTTTTCTAAGATTTAAAGACAATAGAATATCGTTCTTTGCCTTCGCCGGGAGAAAATTTTCATTGAAAGAAGGTAGTATTACCGACCTGAACCTAATGCCCCTTGACTCGAGCAGCCCGATGATCTGGATACCGCGGCTGTATTCTCCCAGAACAGGGTATTTATTCGATCTCACCTGTTCTAAAAATATGTCAAAGGGCTTCTCTCTCACTTCGATCTCAAGATCCTGAAGATCCAAAGCCGTGTTTAGCAGCGTCTCCTTTACAATGTTAAACTCATATGTTTTTCTGCTGGTCAGCCCCTTAAAAAGTTTATCGAGGTTATCGTAAAGTTTGTCGAAGTTTTCTGATTCATATATATCTTTTAGAACAAGAAATGCCTCCTGTAAATTACTGCCGCCCGGCAAGTCCCTTATGGTCTTCAACGGGACACGGAATGTCCTGTCTTTGATTATTTTCTTTTTTAAACTTGCTAAATCCGCGGGTGTCTCCTTAATGCCGGCAGCTTCCCTAAAAAGAGCATTCCTGCATATCTCAAGAAAGACCGCAGAGTCAAAATCTGAATTAAAAAATCTATCGACAAGGCTTAGAAGACTGTATAGCGGGCTTTTTTTGACCGGAAGACCCTCCGAATAATTGACTGCCATCCCTAAAGACCTCAACGAATCGTAAAGCATTTCGCAAAACATGGAATCTATGTTGATAACTGCTATTTCATGCGGATCCGCACCTGCTTCGATCTCTTCCCGTATCACGGAAAGAACAGTCATCAGCTGGATTATCCTTGAAGATACTTCAAAATAAACCAGGCCCTTTTTTTTATCCTGGACGGGGGGGGGGACACTGCCGGGTCCTTTTTTTAAATACCCGAGAAGCCTGGAAAAGTCATAGCCCGATGTATCCTGATATATTACACTCAGTTTTTCCTTCGCGTTATCAAACAGTCTTTTCTCAAACCCGGTCAGCGCGAGGGGTGACACAAGAATAACATTATCGTATTCATAAAAAAATGCGCCGATTTCCTTTTTTGTCACACTCTGAAATAAAAAACTGCGATCAAATACACACGCCTCTCTCTGGACACGCAAATACATGCTGTACAAATCCCGCAGCACACCAAAGTGCTTTTTAAAACCGGAGTAGTACTCCTTGAACCCGTTTTCGGACAAAAAATTTTCAGAATAAAAGTGTTCTGATTTAAAAAACTCCCCTATAGAAAGCCCTTCAGCGTTAAGCTCATCAAACGCGCTCCAGACCTGCTTCGCTGTGCTCTTAAAAGAAGAAAAACCTGATAAGAAGCCCCCGGGGAACAGACTTTCGACGCTGTCGGTTTTTTTGCAGGCCCTGTAAAACATTGACAACCTCTCGCTATCATTCGCTATCTGATGTCCGAGGAACGCGGTGATGCGGGATGTAAGTTCCGTGATGGTGAGCAGGGACGGGGACATCAGATCATCTGTGTTATACGCTTCCATCAGTTGAAATGCGAAGTAGCCTTTGAATCTCTGGGAAGGACAGACAATGAGAGTTCGGGCAGTTTCAAAATCGGAACTTTTTACGTAAGATGCCGTAAAACCGGCCGGGTTTTCCTCAAAATTCAGTTGAATGGGCTTCACTTTTTAGTTTCCGATGTAGGGTTTGACAAACTTTTTTATATACCCTTTAACGAGTGATGCTGAAAACTCAAGCCAGCTCAAAATTGACTTCTGAAATCTATCGGTCGGCCTGATCATGTTTATGTCTTCTATGCTTATTTTTACAAATCTGTCTTTCATTGTATCACCCCAAATATTTTTGCATTCCTTGAAAATCAAGGGGAAAAGCCTTCTTGCAATTCTTGAGCCCGGAAGGAGGTCCTTTTGTAGATCAAGCAATTCAAAAGGCACAGCTGATTCTATGATGCCGGTATAAAGCCCGTTTCCGTGCCAGAGGTGATATGCAACGAATCTCTCAAAATTAAGGTGATAATTGTAGGTAATGAAATACAGATCTTTTGCGTGAAACATTTTTTCAAAAAGGAACATCTCTGTAAAAGGTTTTGTATGGACCGGGGTCAATAAATCTTCGATATAATGGATCGCCCGCGCGGAGAATCGAACACCCCAGTACATGTCCCTCCTGTTGAACGCGATTTGAGCAAGATCGAAAAAGTGTAAAGCCATCCTGTGAACAATTCCGGCCCTAAATAAGAACAACCCGTACCTCAAATGTCTGTACCCCTGGCTCCCACCGGTAAGTGCCTGAAGAGGTGATATTTTTAACCCGCTGTCCATACCCCAGTCCGGTTCGGCAGAGTACAGAGAAAGGACCTGGATCAATGGTACTTTTCCTTTTTTCGGATAACTGTACTTTATAAAATCGGTATAGTACTCGGATTCATCGTATCTGGGATCATCAGACGCTACAACCGGCCTCCCGCCTTCACGATTCGATAGTTCATAATCCCCGCATATCGGCCTGGTTTCTGTGCCCTTATAATTGTATGGTCTGATCAGGATCTCCTCTTCACCGATACCGGCACAGCGGGCGCATATATATGTGAGAACGTCGTGGGCTATCATTACAGATCGAGTTTCTTCCGTACCGTTATCACATCAAGAGGGGGAACCGCGATATTTTTCAGCATATTGTCCCGTTTTTGAATGACATAGATCGCATTTTCCTGCTGGACCGCGTTTACAGCGCCGTATATGTTCGAAGCGTACAATACTCCCTCCACGGCCGCAAGCACACCGCCCAGCACATACTGGCGTTCATAAAAAGCATAGACCGTTAAAGCTGCAAAGGCTGTATTCAACAGAAGGCTTCGAGCGCCGTCCGCCGGTCTGCCTGCATAAAAATGCCCGAGCCCGGGCACAATTGAAAGTATTCCTCCGAGGACCGGGCTCTTGTCCCTGTGGTCCATTGCCTCTTTCAATTCGATTTCAAGCAGACTTTTCATCCTAATAGTGCCCGGATCGGAGTTTAAGGCTTGAAATTCGTCCAGCTCTTCGGAGGCTTTTTCCCATTCCAGGTTGTAAATGTAGCCCGCCGCAGACATAAAAATGACGTAATCGTTCAACTCCCGGTTCAGCCCGAGGTCTAAATTCACGCAGGAAACCTGCATCTGCTCCTTCTGGACCTGAAAATCATAAAACATTTTCTGTCTGAACATAATGTTAAGCGAATGAAAGTAAGACTCGCACAAAAGATCATGTGTGTCGGCAAGGTATGGGCTGCCTTCGAGGTGGTTCGAAAGGGCTGAAAGAGAGCCCAGGGCGCTGTTGTGCTTGCCTGTGTTGGCATAGGAGAGCGCCACGAGCAACCTTAAATAGCTCGAGTAAAGGTCCTCGGGGTTGTGATAAATAAACCTGTTCAGCTCGATAATCGCGCCCGGATAATTTCCCGTTTTGTAAAGATAAACAGCATACCCGAAATCATTTTCACCGAAAAGAGACACCGGCTGCATAAAGGGGATTATGCTCGACAAAAACAATAACAGGATGCATCTTTTAATCAGGATCATTTATAATAATCCATCCTGTTGAAGATATAGTTGTGATAAATGGGGTCCTTATACGTGCCTTTCGGACTGTTATATCTGTAATATTTCAATGAGCTTTGACCCTCTCGGTAAAACAGCCGGTCAATGGTCATAAGGGTCCCCCAGATAAAACCGTATTGACTGTGAGCTTCTTTATAAAACTGCGAACAGGTCGGTGTCAGCATACACCTCGGCCCATCCTTTGGTGATATATGCTTCTGGTAGAACGTAATTATGTTCTGGACCGGGTTTTTTACCGGAAACTTTTCAGAAACGACAAGTAGATCGAAGGCGGACTGCGTACCGGCATGGGAGAGGGCGGGGGAAATTGTTGTTATCAGTATGGTGAGTAAAAAAAAGCTGTTTCTCATAAATAATATGTAATTCGATTTTGTAAAAAAATCAATAAAATAATTGCCATAAACCGCACACGTGTACTATACTTTATGTAGAACAGTTGTATAATATCACCGGGAGAAAATAATGGAAAAAAGTACTTTGTTTGAGAGGTTTGGGCAGACGATCGCGCCCGGCAGGGTAATCTTTCAGGAGGGGGATGCCGGTGACACGATGTACATCATTCAGCATGGGAAGGTAAAGATCACAAAAAGAGTCTCTGAAGTGGATAAAATCCTCATGGTACTGGAAAAAGGCGACTTTTTCGGTGAAATGGCAATAATACGTCATATCAAGAGAACAGCGACTGCCACCGCGGTAGATACCTGCGGGCTGCTCACCTTCAATAGAGAAGGTTTTTTGAATATGATCAGTAAAAACACAAATATCGCAATGAACATAATAGATAAGCTATGCCTCAGGCTTGAAATAGCGGACAACCAGATAAGGGACCTCGCTAAAAGGGATCTGAAATCTCTTGTTATCAGCGCCTTGAACGATCTGAAAAGGGCTTCCACGGCAACGGACCAGGATGGGAATGTCCTGGTTTTAACTTATTTGCACACGATAAACAATATCGCCTCACAGATAAACTCATCGGCAAAAGAAGTGGAACAGGTAATAGACAGTCTGGTCGATACCCGTTTTCTCGCGATAGAGGGCCAAATGATCAAAATAGTAGACACGAACGAACTGGAAAAACTGGCAGGCTATCTTAAGTAATTAGCGTTAAATATACAAAATGGACTACCCTGGCTGCTCACCGTCAATCATGATCGAAAAAGACCTCGATGAGGTCATAAAGATCGAAAATTATGTATTCAAACGTCCGTGGACAAAAAACTTTTTCAGGCTCATCATCTCCGATATGAACAACTATGTGCTCTCCCTTAAAAAGGGGAATATTCTTATCGGTTACGGCGGCTATCACTCTCTTAATAAAGACGCAAACTTTTTATTTAAAAAAAATGAACACACGCGGATAATTCATTTAATAAATATCGCGATCTGCCCGGGTTTTCAACACAAAGGGTACGGGACTTTCCTCATGAACAGGCTTTTAAACAGCGCCCGGGCCCAAAAGAGAGATTACTGCTACCTCGAGGCAAGAGGGTCAAACTCAAGGGCCCTTTCGTTTTACAAAAAGTTCGGATTTTCTATTATCGGCATAATTGAAAATTATTACCCTCAGGAGAAGGAAAACGCCCTGGTTCTGGGAAAAAACCTCTTGAATATACCGTCTTTATAATCTTAAAAATACAAAAAATCAAAAGGAAAAATATGTCAGGCAATTGTGACATCCTTGCTGAGATAAACATCCTGGATGGCGTTCATCAGTCGGGCCCCATCCTTCATGGGTCTCTGAAATGCCTTTCTTCCCGATATAAGCCCCATGCCGCCCGCTCTTTTATTGATTACCGCTGTCCTGATAGCCTGTACGAAGTCATCCTTTCCCGAAGACCCGCCTGAATTTATCATACCTGCCCGGCCCATAAAACAGTTGACAACCTGATACCTCGTCAGATCGATCGGATGGTCGGATGTGAGCTCTGAATACACTTTATCATGAGTTTTCCCGAAATTCATCGCTGTGAATCCTCCATTACATTCAGCCTGTTTCTGTTTTATGATATCCGCCTGTATAGTTACCCCGAGATGATTGGCCTGACCGGAAAGATCCGCTGAAAGATGGTAATCATTCTCTTTAGTTTTAAATGCGTTGTTTCTCAAATATGCCCAAAGGACAGTGAACATGCCGAGACTGTGAGCGTATTCAAAGGCTCCGGAGATTTCCTGGATCTGTCTTCCGGATTCATCCGAGCCGTAGTATATCGTAGCCCCGATTGCCGCCGCGCCCATATGGAAAGCCTGGTCAACACTCGCGAAGAGTACCTGGTCGAATTTATTTGGATACGAAAGAAACTCGTTGTGGTTTATCTTTACTATGAACGGTATTTTGTGGGCATACTTCCGTGATACAGAGCCTAAAACGCCAAGCGTAGAAGCCACGGCGTTGCAATTACCCTCGATAGCAAGCTTAACAATATTTTCCGGGTCGAAATAAATGGGGTTTGGCGCAAAAGCACTGCCCGCTGAGTGCTCGATCCCCTGATCAACCGGAAGTATCGACAGATAACCGGTCCGGCCAAGCCTGCCGTTGCTGATCACGGATTGAAGGTTCCTCAAAACCGATGCGTTTCTATCCGTGTGAACAAGCACCCTGTCGATAAAATCAGGTCCGGGAAGATGAAGCCTTTCTTTTGGTACTGTGCTGCATTTATGTTCAAGAAGATCCCTTGCCTCTTCTCCGAGGAGTTGTTCAATATCAATCATAAATGCCCCCTGGCTAATTAATGAAGTTTTTAAAAACAGGATTATTCTTTCAGGATTATTTTTTATGGAAGAGCAAGTTTTATCAACTTGTCACAAAAACCCTTTATTCGTTAATGCTATTACTTAAAACACAAAAATTCAATAGTTATTTTACCTTATCGTTAAAAGCCCGTTATTAATTGCAATAGCCGATTATAATATCCGCGATCGACTTTTCCGCGCCGAACTTGAGGAGTGACCCGGCTCTCTCACCTATCATTTTAAGGCTTTTCCTGTCCGACAGGAGCCGGTTTATCAGTTCGTGCATGACGTCCCCGTTTAAATTTTCATCCCGGATGATAACTGAGGCCTGGTTTTTTTCAAAATATCTGGCGTTAGCTAACTGCTCACCCCTGCTCTTTGATTTTGGCAGAGGAACGAGAATCGAAGGTTTTTTCATGTATCCTATTTCAAAAATTGCTCCCGCGCCTGCCCTTGAGATCACTATATCCGCAGCTGCCGTGACATCACCTATTTCTTTTTCAATAAATTCCATCTGTACATATCTCTTCTTTCCTGAAAAATTATTGTCCAGGTTACCGCGGCCGTACTGATGGACAAGGTTAAAATTAAGTTCACCGGATTTGCACATCTCATGTACAGCTTTGTTTATCGATGAAGCACCCTGGCTCCCCCCCATCACAAACACAACCGGCAGGTCTTCCTTAAAACCGAGATACTGGAGCCCTTTCTTTCTGTCCCCATTTTTTATCAGGCTCCTGACCGGATTTCCCGTATGAACCGTCCTCTTTAGGCTGAAATAATCCGAGGTCTTTTCAAAGGAAACGCAAATGACCTTCGCAAACCGCGCAATGATCTTTGTCGCAAGCCCCGGATCAATATCGCTTTCATGGGTCACTACAGGGACACGCAGCAGCCACGATGCCACAACCGGCGGCACCGATACAAACCCCCCTTTTGAAAAAAGTACCGAAGGCCTGTGCCTTAATAAAATGAAAAAGGATTGAATAATACCGGTTATAACACCGAGGACATCGGAAAAATTTTTTATAGAAAAATACCGCCTTAGCTTGCCGGTGTTGATCCCGAAAAAAGGCACATTTAACTTCCGGGCCCATTCCAGCTCTTTCCCGTGTTTTGCGCCGATCCAGATGATATCTATGGCGCCTCTTTTATTCAGCTCTTCAATTATTGCGGCATTTGGAAAAATATGCCCGCCGGTCCCCCCTCCTGTAATGGCTATCATAACAGTTTCCCTTTTTGTGTTTAAAAATACTAATAATTTTTTCCTTTACATAAAACATAATTTCGTATAAAAATGTTTATTTATATGTATTATTAGTAAAACAATCCTGGGGGGAAACATGGATCTTAAATCGGTTAAAATCGATATGCCCGAAGGGGCAAATGTAATCATCGGGCAGGCACATTTTATCAAGAGTGTAGAAGATCTTTACGAAGCTGTTGTAAACACATCCGCTCAAATACAGTTCGGCATAGCGTTCAATGAGGCTTCGGGGCAATGCCTTGTACGCAAAGACGGCAACAGTGAAGAGCTTATCAAGCACGCCGTGAACGCTGCAATAAAAATAGGCGCGGGACATGTGTTTGTTATTTTTATTAAAGAGGGGTTCCCTGTGAATATTCTTCCATCGATAAAGGCCACAAGAGAGGTAGCCGGAGTGTTTTGCGCGACTGCCAACCCTCTCGAAGTGCTGGTAGTTGAAACCAAACAGGGGAGGGGCGTAATCGGCGTTGTGGACGGATTTTCACCAAAAGGTGTGGAAAATGAAGAGGATATCCAGGAAAGAAAAGACCTTTTAAGAAAGCTCGGTTACAAAAGGTAGCTTGCCTTTTTATCAAGATATATTACAAACTTAAAGATTATAATTGGTTTTACAAATACAGTCGATAATCGATCAATCCGGCATTAACGGATAATTTCCGAACTTTCTGACAGCTTGGGCCATGGCAACAATATTTCCCGGCGGAACATCCGGCTGAATTGCATGAACAGCCGCAGCGACATATCCTCCCCCTGGACCGAGGTCCTGTATGCGTCTTCGCACTTCGGATTCTACATCCCGGACATTGCCATGGGGCATCACATGCTGGGTGTCGATACCGCCCCAGAATACAAGTCTCTCGCCGAACCGCTTTTTCAATTCAGCAGTGTCCCCCATGGCGGAAACCTGGACCGGGTTTATGATGTCGACCCCGATCTCTATTAAATCTTCGAGAAGATCGACTATATTGCCGCAGGTGTGGTAGAATATCCTGGCGTCGGTTTTGGACTTGACAAAGTCAAAATATTTTTTATACACGGGTTTTAACAGCTTACGGTAAAGCTCAGGAGAAAAAAGAAGCCCTTTCTGTGTGGCAAGGTCATCAGCGGTGCGGAACACCTGGATATAAGGCCCTGCTGCATCCAAAAAACGCCCCGTCCCCGCAATATTTATTTCAAGAAGCCTGGACATAAGCGCTGAAAAGAACGACGGATCCAGGACCAGGTCCATCAGCAGCCGGTCATACCCCCTCAGGCTGTACCCTAATTCCCAGAAACTCTTGAACTTGCTGTCGCCTAAAAGTGCGTATTCGGTTTCCTCGTAAAATGTTTTCGCGTCTCGTGCAAGACCGGCAGTACAGCCCGGGTCTTCAGGATCAGGCCACGGATAACTGTCCAGGTCCCCGATCCCGGCATCTGCAAGAGGATATTCCACGACTTCATTGTAAAAACCGTTTTCGGCATAGTGAACCTCTTTCCAGGTTATTCCCCATATATCTTTGTAGGTCCCGGGGCCGGAAGCTGGCGGTTTCCAGTTCATTGGAGGTTTCATCGAAATCGACCGGCAGTCAGCCCCAAGCTGCCTCATGACACTCTCATCTAAACGGACTATCCTGTAATTCTTGCTCAGATACTTCGTGTCCCCGGTGTCCCCTCCTGTCCTCAGATAGCGTTTTAACTTTTCATAACCTTCAACAACGATCGAAGTGCTGCCTCCGCCTCCGATATCAAGGGGAACACGATCCGGTTCCCTGTGGTTTATCGCGGCAAGAACGCGCTCCCTGGATGTCATTGCTGCCATGCTCCCCCCCGTGGAATTTTATTGTATAACATTTTACCCGAGATTAAACCGAATTCAACCAGCGGCAAGTGTCAATGAAGTAAAGATACAGTCAAAAGAGGTTCCTCCAACAGAATTTTTAAATGTTCACATCTTTAATATCTTCAATGTTGAGCATTTTCATGATCTTGTTTTTTGCCTCGAGATAGCTGATAAAAGCTATTATTTCATCCGCAGTCTTGCACCGTAAAAGCCATTCAAAATGCTCGATGTGTGAAAAGATCCTTGAAAGAGATTCAACCATCCTTTTATAAATTTCACCGAGGTATTCCGGGGCGAGGAACATAAACGCGATGTTAATAGGCATGTCATCGGACAGCTTCATATCTATTCCCCCGGGTGAAAGCCCTATTATTGGGACAATATCATCGGCAAAATCCCCGAAAGCGTGAAAAAACACCATGTTCTTGTTTATAGGGGTAGTCACAACCTCCCAGTTCTCCTTGAGGGCCTTTTTTGCCTCCTCAGGGTCCGTGATCCTGCTTTTCCCTGCGGTAATCAGCTCATTAATAACTTCGGATTTTGTGCTGCCTTTCAACCTCGGAATAATGAGCTCCTTGTGAAACATCAGTGAGGCCGTATAAGGGAGGGGTTTTACAAAATCCATGGCCGCTGCGTTTGATTGCTCCAACACGATGTTTCTCAGTTCCCGGTACTCGCGAATTGTGATCATAGGAGGTCTTTCTGTCCCCCAGACTTTCTTCTTTTCCAATGAGTAGCCGTGTTTGACCCCTGTAATGATCTGCAGAGAATCCGAAATATCCTGAAAGATTTCTATTCTGCCCATATCATCCGCGCGCTGGAGAAGTATTTTCAGGATCCTGTATGACATGGACCTGAGAGCGTCAATACTCTGGTTTCTGTGGACCCTGACGTCAAGGTCACACTGGCCTATGAAATTCAGACCGTAAAGCCTGATTATGTCTATAAGATGTCCTGTTTCAACCCCGTAGCCTGTAAAAAAAGAAAGGTTCTCGAGCAGCTCTCTCCTCCCTGCGTACTCACCTGAAAGGGGCTGCGCAATGCCTGTCAGCTCGGGGAAAAGAAGATTGAAAAAAGGCCGAACAACGAGCTCGGTCACCCGCCCGCCTCCGGTGAAATGGAGCTCACCCTGAATACGGATAGGTCTTTTGTAAAATGCTTTTACATAGGAAATGTGAGGGAACTCAAGAAGGGGACCGACAAGCCCGAGCACGAACCTGGGGTGAATATTTGATATATCTGCATCGATCCAGCAGATAATATCGCCCTTGAGAAGATAGAGGCTTTTCCACAGGTTTTCCCCTTTACCGCGATAGGACCTGTATTGAGGGAGAATATCAGAAGAGTAGCAAAAGTCGACACCCGCTTCCCGTGAGATATCCCCGGTGTTGTCCGTCGAGCCGGAATCCACGACAGCGATCTCATCGATAAGATGGTACTTGTCCATGAGCTCTTTTTTCATGGTCGAGATTTCCCGCCCGATCGTTTTTTCTTCATTCAGCGTCGGAAAACAAAGGCTTATCGAACACCCGAGCTCATTCTTTTTTGTTACCAGTTTTTCGACATCATCAAATCTTGAATGATGGAACGTATTTCTATTCAACCACTCCTTTATGTATGAAGGGTGTTCGGGATGTGTTGCTAACGATTCCTCCTCTTTTTTTGATCTAAAAAGAGAGGACATTTATACCCCCTTTAAATTATAGTATCAGTTTACCTAATATATGCAATATTTGCAAGAAAATAATGAATCACGAAAAATATGCGGAAGACATAAAACCACAACACCTGAATATAATTAGTTTTTGGTGACAACTCCGGGTTTTTACCTGGCTAATTAGTATTTTTTATTTAATAAAGTATTCTCAAGATAACTAATTATGAAAATATAAACAGTTAAATAGAACTAATTAGTCGCGATAAAGCGGCTCAATTTAGTGAATTGGTGCAACGTCGGTTTTCAACCGAAGTTGTCGGGCTTGCCCGACTTTAATCACCAAAAACTAATAATCATTTGAATTGTTCAACAAAAAACAGTTATACTTATTTTATTACGGCCTTACTGTAAATCAGGGAGAAACAGATGACAAAAACCGAAAAATCTATTCGTGAAAAGCTTGAATTCCTTTACCGGAAAAAAGAAGCCCAAAAAACCTATGCCGGTGTGAACGATCTCCTTGCAAAATACAAAAAATCAATACCGAAAAAGAGCTTTGATTTTACAGAAAAAGATGTGGTGCTCATAACGTACGGGGACAGTTTCCTCAAACCGGAGGAAAATCCTTTAAAAACATTGGGAGATTTCCTCAATACCCGATTGAGAAGTCTTGTGACCATAGTACACATCCTTCCTTTTTTCCCGTATTCTTCGGATGATGGATTTTCCGTTATTGACTACAAAGAGGTCAACCCGGACCTGGGAGATTGGGAGGACGTTGAGAGGCTGGGAAATAAGTTTTTTTTGATGTTTGACGCTGTGGTCAATCATATTTCAGCTAAGAGCAAAGAATTTCAGGGTTTTCTTAAGGGCGGACAAAAATATAAAGAGTTCTTTATTTCTGTCACAAAGGAAACGGATATTTCACGGGTTTTTCGTCCCCGCGCCCTGCCCCTCACCACGCGGTTTGACACCGGACACGGACCTGTCGACCTGTGGACAACTTTCAGCACAGACCAGATAGATCTTAATTTCAGCAATCCCGACGTATTCCTGTTTGTACTCGATGTACTTCTGTTTTATGCCATGCACGGGGCATCGATGATACGGCTCGACGCAATTGCGTTTCTCTGGAAAGAGAGCGGAACTACAAGCCTTCATCTCCCCCAGACACACACCGTGATCAAATTGTACAGACAGATCCTGGAAATTGCAGCGCCGTATATAAAAATAATTACAGAGACAAATGTCCCGCATAAGGAAAATATTTCCTATTTTGGGAACGGAAACGATGAAGCGCACATGGTCTACAACTTCGCTCTACCTCCGTTATCGGTTGACGCGCTTCTTACCGGCGACGCCGGGACACTCACCGGATGGGCCCGGTCTCTGGAGCTGCCGGGTCAAAACACATACTTTTATAACTTTACGGCGTCCCATGACGGGATAGGTCTTTTGCCGGCCCACAATATACTTGCAATGGACAGGATACAGGGGTTGATCGATAAAACCGAAGAAAGCGGCGGCAGAGTAAGCTACAAAAGCAACGCTGACGGGACAAAAACTGCGTACGAGTTGAATATTTCACTCTTTGACCTGCTTTCCGATTCCGGAAATGAGAGGGGGCTTGAGGTTTCTATAAAGCGTTTCACCGCATCACAGGCGATTGCTCTTTCTCTTATCGGAGTACCCGCACTATACTATCATTCTATCATAGGTTCAAGAAACTACAACGAAGGGGTTGAAAAAACAGGTTCAAACAGGACGATCAATAGAGAAAAAGTATACATCGAAAATGTCATAAACGAATTGGAGATGGACGGCTCGACAAGAAAACTCGTGTTTCAGAGACTCGCGTCAATGATAAGAGCGAGACGTGATTTGCGGGCTTTCCATCCGCGGGGTAAACAAAATGTGCTTTCCCTGCGCCCGGAGATTTTCTGTCTTGAGAGGAGCTCTCCAGAAGGAGATGAAACCGTGTTATCACTGATCAATGTTTCCGGTAAACGGGTTGCGGTATCGCTTGATCATACCGGAAAAAGGGATGTTCTTTCCGGAAGAATATTTTCCGGTGAAATAAGCCTGGCCCCGTATGAAGTGCTGTGGCTGAAATAACAATTTTCTTTGCGGGAAAATGTTACCGCGGCTGCTCTTCTGTGTGCCGCCCACTATCCGGCTCGATTGCTTCAACGATACCTTCGAAATTAACAAGTATGCTTCTCAGTTTTCTTCTCAAGACCTCGTAGGAAAAAAACCTCGCGGCAAGTGCAAAATTATGTTCAGCCTGTTTCTCATAGGCCTGAGGACCTTTTTCAAGGAGATCATTGATTTTCTCGATAAGATCGTCGGTCACATAACCTTCCATCTCGAGAACGTCAAATTTGTAAGGTTTGATGTCCATTACGTACGAAGAATACATATTTACGAGGATCGGTTTTTTAAAATATATCGCTTCGATAAAAGCATTTCCAAAGCCCTCGTAGGTTGACGGATAGGAGATCAGGTCCGCGTGCGGGTACACATCCCACAATGTGTAGATTTTTTGTCCTTTTGGTGATCGTCCTCTTTTATCGCTGATTATTTCCGGCCTGATTATAAGATCGACATTCAGGTGCTTCGCGTAATCTCTAATCCTTTTTTCATAGGCATCACCCTCATCTCCGGCAGAGTGAGTGATAACCAGCTTTGCCCTGGGATTTTTCAACCTGCTTAAGACCTCGACTGTATGCTCAATACCCTTTCTTGCCACTATCCTTGTCGGCTGCAGAATAAAGATGTCGTCATCTTTAAGGCCGAGATCTTTTCTTACATCGATGTTGTAATGATTGATGCCCGATGGTTTCTTTTTAAAATCCAGCACGTTTGGTATGACAAAAGGCGAAAGCCCGGTGCGGTAGCTCAACTCACGCTCCGCTTCAGTGTTTATGACAACGTGCTGTATCGAAGGCAGGGAAGGGGGGAATGCCATCCGAAGCAGATCGGACACAGCGTTTACATAAAATCTTGGCCTTTCCCAGTAAAAGTCGTGGTGATGGGCAATTGTGGGTATACCGGTCTCAGCGATAAATTCCGTCAGGGCCAGACCGAGAGGTATATTCATGGGAATAGCAAGACAGTTTTCAGCAACGATCAGATCGATATTGAATTTTTTTGTAAATTTATATAGAGCATTTTTAATTACTTTTCGTACAGAATGAATTGTTCCGGTTACACGTGATGTTCTCTTGTAAACTTTAAAACAGCTTTTCTGTATACGCTTGATTATCGGGTCTTCGAAATGAGCCTCAGGGACAATCATAACACGCTGTTTCTGCTTGTCGCAAAGGCCCGAAAAATAAAAACATTCGTACCCCATGCGTTTCATCACTCTGGCCCATTTTTCAGCTTCCAGCGAAACTCCGTCAGTGCCCTGGAAACGGGTAGCAACAAACCCGATATTTTCAATTTTTAGGTTGCCTGGGCCTTTGCCCCCGGTTTTATAGATCATCGAATCCCCGCTCTCTTACAGCAGCTGATGTAAAAATACAAACTCACCGTTCTGACCAGGCATTTTGCCTATTTAAATAATCGGGAATATCCGTCAAAGCAGTAACCACCAAGTCCGGGGTGAGTTTTAAACATCGCGTGTCATTTTTTCTCAAACGCAAAGACCTCCTGTCGCCGGCAAAAAGGGCTGTCTGAAACCCCACAGCATCCGCGGGATATATATCATTCAGCATATCATTACCGACATATAGAGTGTTTTGGGCAGTTATTGACTTATCAGCTAAAACAATCTTTGCTTTTAAAAAAAGCCTTGTCGAAGGCTTTGCGTATTTGTGTTCAAATGAATAAAACATGAGATCACTTGAAAATCCAAGCTCCTCCGGATAAAATCCCGTAAATGCCTCGAACAGGATCGGGCTGAAAAACTGCGCGTTTGAAATAACACCCATTATGATGTTATTTTCTTTCAAAAATTTGAAAACTTTATTCAAACCCGGCATCGGCCACACAGGATTAAAAACAGATTCAAATTCCACCGAAAACCGCCTCGCAGGCGGCAGTTTGTCAAGCTCCAGGACTTTCATCCAGATCATGTCTATCTCCACCTCCGGATAATCGACCCCTGATTTCCGCAAACGGCCGTGCTCTTTTGCTATTTCTTCAAAATAACGCTTCTTTACCTCATCAGCATCTTTTTTTATACCGTAATTTTTCAGGAGCCTGCCGAGGACCAAAGGATGTATTTTTTCCCTGGAACCGGAGATATCACCGGACCCGCTGATAAAAAGAGTCCCGTATATATCAAAAAGAACAGCTCTTACAGGCTTTTTTAACCGGCCATGTATCTTTGACCCGGAAGCCAACGGCTTCAAAGGTTTCGCGTACTTTTTTATAATTTCTGTGAAAGGTATTTCTCTAACCATACGCTGAATCACATAGAAGAAGATAGGATTGCTGAGGCGTATTAAACGTCTCGAGAAGCACCTTTCTATTTATTGACTGGGTTACTTTTCTGTTTAAAACCTTATCATAAACCTTTAAAAGATTGTCCCTGTTCTTTTGAAGAGAATACTCACTTTCGACAATTTTCTTATTTGTGTCGACTATCTCACGCTCATTGTCAGAAAAAACAATATTTTCTAAAAAAGGATTTATGTCAAGAACTTTTTTATATTTTTTTCTGCTGTTTATTAAATTCAGCATGACCTGTTTCTGCAGGATGCCGTTCAGATACCCGAAATCAATACATCCCTCTTCTGTCAACTTCTGAAAATCTTCATCGATCTTCCAGTCTTCATAGGACATTCCGTATAGCCTGAGTTTTTCGATATAACAGTTTTGCCATTTTCGCGCAAAAAGATCTCTGTCCATAAAATCAAGGGGGATGAGAATTTTTCTATAAAGATGGTCCAGCAATAATCCTTTTTTAAAAAAATCTGAACAAATGTCAGGCAAGAGTCTTCCGAAAAGCATCCTTCCAATACCCCAGGGTTCGAGGTAGGTAAGCCCGAACCCCTCCTTGACACTGGTTGTTATCATACAGCAGCTCTTTGAAAGAACGGTTTCGTAATCGTTATCCACACCCAGACGGAACAGAACCTTCAGTTTCTCGCTTTTTACAAAATCCATCCAGCCATGATAGCTCTGCCGGTCCAGCGGTGATGTGGGCTCGAGGGTGATCCCCACCTTCCTGTTATCCGCAATGAAAAGCGAGACCAGCACTGCCTCCCCAATATTTTTCCTCCTTATCGCGCGGATCGGGTATAGAATAATATCTCTGTCTTTAATATCAGTCTTTATATTCAGCTGATGCACAGGGTTTGGTATATAATGCAGCCCCTCCTCCTTCAACCCTGATCTGATCAATACCCCGAAATCCCTCATGTTGATAACCCCGTAATGGCAGTCGGCCGGATACTCTTCGCTGCGATAGCCGTAAGGTCTGCCATCTTCAGCAAAATCGTGGATCTGAAGCAGGACTTTCTCACCCATGGAAATAAGCGCATTTATCACCTTTATAAAGTCTTTGTTTTTCCCAAGGATCGGATTGTGGACATGAAAAAGATCCGGGCCATCTTTCCATTCAGTGTGAGCGGCATTCATGATCGATCTTGCAATTGTGTCAGGCCTTGTGCTGTCATTTCTGTCTCTGTCATAAGAAATGGCCGGAACAACGGTGAAAGGGAAAGGGCCCGGCCGGGACGGGGGTTCACCCACAACTGCAAGAGGTTCAACTGAAGCATTTAAGGATTTTACTTGCTCCTCAATAACTTTGGTTACGCCTCCGGGCCGGAGGTGATGATGTAAATATACTATCTTCATGTCTTTTTTAGAGCACGTGCTCCTTCGGATTCTCCAGGATGCTTTTGAGCTCGGAAAGAAATAAAGCGCCTGTTGAGCCATCCACAGCCCTGTGATCACAGGAGAGCGTCATTTTCATTCTCTGCCCGATTCCGACAGCACCATCCTCCACCACAGGGACCTCTCTTATCGCTCCGGTTGCCAGGATCATCGACTGAGGGGGGTTAATAATTGCAATACATTCTTCAATACCGAACATACCCAGGTTGGAAAGTGTGAATGTCCCCCCCATGCTTTCCCTGGGGCGCAGCTTCTTATTTCTGGCCTTTTCAACCAGCACACCGGATTCTTCACTTATATTAAAAAGAGTCTTTTCTTCGCAGTTTCTAACCGCGGGAGTCAAAAGCCCCCCTTCCACAGCAACGGCAAGACAGACATTTATATTTTTATAATATCTGATCCTGTCATCGATATACGATACGTTGCATTCCGGGTGGTTCAGCATTACAAGAGCGACCGCTTTTATGATAATATCATTATAACTTATCTTAATAGTCCCGGAGGAATTAAGATCGTTTCTTAACTCGATCATATTTTTCATATCCGTGTCTACCGTGAGATAAAAATGCGGAATCGTAAGCTTGCTTTCCAGCAATCTTTTTCCAATTACTTTACGCAGCAAAGGCGCGTTTTCTTCACTGTACTCCGGGGCTCCGTATATGTCAGCTTCACTCATTGCAGTCTCCTTAGCGTTCCCTTTGATCTGTTTGCTTTTATTTCATTTACGCAAAATCAGGATTCCCAAAAGATATAGAAAAACTGATAAAGTGAAAAGTAACTTTTCATGATACATTCATAAATTGATATTAAAAAGTTATTGCAAAAAAAAGAAATGTGTGAGATTATGCTGTAAAAGCTAAAATGTGTATCTTAAAAGAAACCGGAACGTCGAAATGTGGTTTCGATTTTCAAAAGAAGTTTGAAATTCTTCAGGAAAATGCTATATTTAATATTATAAGGGGCAGGTTTCAAAATGACCAAGAACGAGTTTCAAAAAAAAGTTATAGAGCTTTTAAAAAAATATCATCCAAATACAAGGATGAAGGAAAAGATAATTCCTTTGTTTTCCATAGTGGATAATCTGACGCAGGACGAAATGGGGGATGTGTACAATATGCTGGAGGAGGCGATCGTTACCCAGAAGGAATCCGATAAACTTACAGTTAATCTGAATACCGTTTTTGCAGAGTTTAACCATACGATCCAGGATGTCTCAAAAAGACTTTCTGAAATTCAGAAAAGACTTGAAAGTGAAAATAAACCTTCTCCCGATTTATCCGCCTCTGGGGTAAAAGAATTTTCCGGGTCGCGCAGCGTAAAGGAACTTTATAATATTAAACGTGGACCTACTATGAAATTTAACAAACATTCATTTCAGAGTGAAAAGCCCAGCTTCGGTTTAAAGTTGAACAAACTTTTTTCGTCCTTTATAACCGAGTATGGGCCGGAAAATGTGACAATGGTTGTAAGTGATTCAATAATCTACGCGAACAATTTAATTTTAAGGGTATCACTCAAAACCCAGGATGTCATCATAAGTTCTGCTAAATCAATAAAATTTTTTAAAACTCCCGGGAATGATAACTTTCTCATAACCGATAAACCCGAGATCATCCCCTGCGGGAATGAAAAAAATTTTTATTTTAAATATATTACTTATGAAGATATCTTGCATCTCACGAACGGGAACTTTTTCAAGGTATTTCACAAAGATATTTTACAATACTATAAAAGACACGAGGTCGCAATTCCTCCCAAACTCAAAAAAGTAGGGTATTTCAAATTTGAATAGACGGCTGCTGCTCTCTGTTTAAAACCGATCTATATCCTTTGGAAGCGCGGGCCCCGCGGCAACCCTGGCCTTTCGGGTCATTTAATCTTATCCTTTCAGCTCAATTGAATGATCAAATGGGGGTCCTGCCTGAAAGAGCTTTGGAAAGAGTAACCGCGTCCGCATATTCAAGGTCTCCCCCAACGGGAAGTCCGCTGGCGATCCTGGTTACTGAAACGCCCAATGGTTTTATCAATTTTGAAATATAAAGTGCTGTGACATCTCCCTCGATATTCGGGTCAGTAGCCAGGATTATCTCATCAACTTCGTTATTCTCGATCCTTTTTATAAGCTCTTTGATCCTCAGGTCATCCGGGCCGACACCGTCAAGAGGGGAAATCACACCCATCAGTACATGATATACACCGTTATAGGTGCCGCTTTTCTCGACCGCCCAGATGTCCTTGGGCTCCTCAACAATACAGATGACCTTGCCATTCCGGCGTGAATTTGCACATATCTCGCAAAGATCACTCTCGGTAAAGCTAAAGCAAATTCTGCAAAATTTTACGTTTTTTTTAACCTCAAATAGCGCCTCGGCAAGATTTTTCGCAATCAGGGCGTCCTCTTTCAGTATAAAAAAAACGAGTCGTTCCGCGGTTTTTCTCCCGATTCCCGGCAATTTTGAGAATTCATGTATCAATCTGGAAATAGAGCCTTTTTGGTTCAACTAAAACGGCACCTCAAGACCGGGGATATTCAAACCGCCGGTTATTTTTGACATTTCGAGCTTTACCGTCTCATCCATTTTATGCATAGCATCATTTACAGCCGCGACCACTAAATCTTCCAACATCTCTTTATCGTCAGGATTTACGACTTCCTTCGATATTTTTATCTCTACTACTTCATGCTTTCCGTTGACCACTGCTTTCACCATGTCTCCACCGGCACTCCCTGCAGCTTCTTTGTTGACAAGTTCAGCCTGCATTTTCTTTATTTTTTCCTGAAGTTCCTGTGCCTGTTTTAAGAAGTTCATATTCAAACCCATTAATTGCCTCCATAATTATTATTAGGTATGATCTCGCCTTTAAACACATCAATGACCTTGGATACCTCCGGGGAAAGAGGCGGGTCTTCTTTGCCGGGAGCCTTCCTGTTGTTAATAACAAAATTAACACGTATATCCAGCTGTAGTAATTTATTTATCTCTTTTTCGATAAACTTTTTTGTAGAATCTTCATTTACATGTTCATAGCTCAATCTTTCATTCTGCTCATAAGTCACCGTCAATAAATTGTTATCAAAATTATATTTTTTTGCCCTGTTTAGAAACTCAGCGATAGCCCGCCTTTTTTTTGAAAAATGTGAAATGATACGCTTGATCATGTCGGCGTTATCTTCTGAAGCGTTGCTTACATCTTTTTCCTCGTTATCTTCGGGGGGCGGAGTATTCTTTTTTTCATCGGCAACCTGGCCGCCGGCCGTAATTTTTTGTTTAAGTTCTTCAAGCCTCTTAATAAGTGATACAGGCTGAATAATATCTTTATATCGGACCAGCTTTATTAAGGTGATTTCCAATAATTCACGTGCCAGGCCGCTGTTTTTTGTGTCAAGATAGGTCCTGGAAAGGAGCACGAGTATGTTGTTGATATCTTTTTTGGTAAAGGAAGAGAGAAAGGACTTCATAGTATCTATGTCCTGTTCCGGCAGATCTACCAGATTTGACGTTTCTTTGTCGGCCGCGAGAATGTAAAGGTTCCGAAAATATTCGATCAACCCGGTAACAAGGGTACTGACCTCCATTCCGTCACGCAGGAGCTTATCCAGCAGAGAAACAGCTGTGCTGAAGTCTTCCCCGGCGATCGATCTCGCAAATTCGTGATATATATCATAGCTCGGTATCCCAAGCACATAAAACACATCTTCTTCTTTGATGGTTCCCTCGCAGTATGAGATCATCTGGTCCAGCACGGATTGAGCGTCCCTCATGGCGCCCACAGCGCTTTTTGCTATCCAGAAGAGCGCATCTTCCTCCGCTTCCATCGATACATCCCGAAGGACCTTTTTTAGCATTTTCACGATTTCAGGTATGGCTATCCGTTTGAAGACAAACTGCTGACATCTCGAGCGTATAGTCTGGGGAACTTTATTGATCTCTGTGGTCGCGAACATGAATATCACATGGGAGGGAGGCTCCTCCAGAGTCTTCAGCAGCGCGTTAAAAGCCTCAGATGTCAGCATATGAACTTCATCTATTATGTAGATCTTATACTTTGCGGCGGACGGAACAAATCTTATATTCTCGCGCAGCTGTCTTATCTCATCGATCCTTCTGTTTGACGCTCCATCTATTTCAACCAGGTCAAGAGACCTGCCTTCGGTGATCTCGGTGCAAAAGGTGCACTCATTACAGGGAGTGGGAGTAGGCCCGTTTTTACAGTTGAGGGCTTTTGCGAATATCCTCGCGGCCGAGGTCTTACCTATACCCCTGGGGCCTGAAAAGATATAAGCGTGTCCTACCCTTTCTTTGAGAATAGCGTTTTTAAGAGTATTGGCTATATGTTCCTGACCGACAAGTTCTTCAAATACCTGCGGTCTGTATTTTCGCGCGGTTACGATGTAAGCCATTCTTCAACCCGGAGAAATATGATTATATTAAAATGATATGAGACCTTCACAGCTCATGCAGTATTAAATTTCTATCCCGGTGCCTGACAGCATCCGATCGGGGCTTATTTCACAGTGCCTGCTCCAACCGGATAGCAAATTCACAAAAACAGAACGCTTGCCGTTGCTCCCTTCCGGGCCTGGCGGGGTTGAGCGACTGCCCTTTGAATCGTACCCGGTTTTCACAGCAGGCACTGTGAAATAAGCCCAAACAAGGCACTGTGAAATAAGCCCAAACAAGGCACTGTTCATACTAAATTGAGCGGTTTCACCGCGACTAATCGGAGAGAGTGGGATTCGAACCCACGGTACCTGGTTAAGGTACACACGCTTTCCAAGCGTGCTCCTTCGGCCCCTCGGACATCTCTCCGGCAGATCAAACAGCAATTTGAATATACAAAATCGTAATATAAAAATCAATCCAAACTATCAGCTCACTGGGGGTTAATAAAAGATTTCAGCCATTTCACTAATTATTCTATCTGGATTACCCTGTCTTTAATTATTTGAAATCGTGTTTCTTTATCATCATAGATCGTCAGGTTGTCGAAAACCAGAGTTTTTATTTTTCCTTGATTCGGAATAATAAAAAAAAGGTTGGCATTTTTGTGCGTCTTTTTTTCCTTATTGTACCTTCTCTTTTTAAGGACCAGAGTATAATCATTACCCCTGGGAAACTCGAATATGTAATTGTAGTCGATTTTTCTAAATATCACCTCATCGAGCTTTTTGAAGGTTTTCGGCTTTTTATAACCTGTTTCGTTGCCATCACTGTCTACAAGAAATGCTTCTTCGGTTTTCTCGACCATAATAATCATTCTATCATTTTTAATCATTTCATCTTCAGCTGTGCCTATTAGATGTAAAAAATCGTCCGGGGCAAAATCATAATTGTCTTCCCTTTCGACAGAAAAAATCATTTTTGGGTAACGGTATTTCTTTTTTGTAAGATCATACCATTTGATGATATTGCTGTTCCCGGTAAACTGTATTATTAGGTTTTCAGCGTCCTCGCTGAAACCGTTATCATTCTGGTTTCTCTCCCAGTTGTTCGCGACAAGGAGTGTTACATTATCTCTGTAGAGGTTTTCGAAATAACCGTATGCCGTCATCGAATGATGCATTTTTTTACTCAAATACCCCAGAATTATGGTATCTCCGCTGTTGATACTGCTTTTTACCTTATTCAGCTCCTCGCGTAAACCCTTGTTGTCCTGTTCTCCTGAAAGGTTTATTTTGCCCGATATGAAATTTGAAAAAACGATATCGTTTTGATTATAATCCATCTCTTTGATGATCTGCAGGTCACTTTCATCAATGCTGAAAGTATTCAGATAAGGGTATTTGATCCTCTCGGGGTATTTTTTATAAAAGACCTCGCCGCCTGAAAAAGCGTAACATCGCCCTATGCTCCCTTTATAAATTGAGTACATCACATAGATCATCACGATCTCCCGGTCCTGAGTTAGCTCGCCGAACCTGTATTGTGCCCAATCTATCACTGTTTTTGAAACAAAATCTATCGCGTTTTCAAATTTGCCGTCGTTTGCAAAACTGAAATTATCCTCACCCCACACAAAATCAGTAAAACCAATGACGAACTCTCTTAAAAAGGTCCCGTATTCCGTTTTTAAATAAACCGCAACATTATATTTACCCTGTTTTCTGTAAGGTATGCCGCGGAAAACGACCTTCTCGACATCCTTTTCTCCGGGCAAAGGTTCAAACTCAAGATCAATTACTCCATCATTTTCAAAATCGAAATATATTTTTTCAACTATTTCCTCCCAGTCTTTGAGCACAAATTCCAGGATCAGTGGTGTTCCGCTGTGGCTTTCAATGTTTAAAAATACCTCTTTGTTTTTTAAATCGTAAAGTTCGCCGTATTCATCCGGATTTTTTAACAGGATCTCCTGAGCAAAGGAGTCCAAAAGCCCAAAAAACATAAACAGCAAAACGCAAACGGTTATCAAGACCCATCTGCAACTGCCGATTGATCTTTTTTCAGATCCCGGATATAATGGTATTTTCATTTGCATCTTTGTTTCACCTGAATAATTATTATTCCAGAGATTGCAGTATAGCTGAAATCTTCGTATGATTTTTTTTACCCGTTTCAAGACGATCTCTTTCCTTCTCAACAACCGAGCCGGGAGCTCTGCTGATAAACTGACCGTTGTCAAGTTTATTCTCGCTTTTAGCGATCTCACCTTCCAGCTTCAGCAGTTCCTTGCTGAGCCTCAGCTTTTCCTTGTCAAAATCGATCAACCCGGTCAACGGAAGGTACACTTCATAGCCGCTTCCAACGGCAAAGGCACTTTTTTCCGGCTTTTCAATTTCCGGACCGCAAACGATCTTCTCCAGTTTCGATAAAAATATAACAACATCTTTGTTCTCTTCTATTACATCCCGGGTATATTCATTTTGTGTTTTTATCAGCGCGGCTGTTTTTAATTCCGGGGGTACATTCATCTCACCCCGGATGTTCCTGATATTATAGTTTATCTCTTTTAGAAGTTCTATTCTCTCTTTACTTTCATGATACATGTTGTTTTTATTAAAAACAGGATATTGAGATATCATTATGCTTTTTTTTTCACCGTTTTCAGTTAGGCTGTGAATGAGCTGGAACACCTCTTCCGTAATAAAAGGCATAATCGGATGTAAAAGCCGCATGCAGCCCTCCAGGATCCTCAACAGCATCCCCGCGGCCCCGGACCTGTCATTCTCATCCTTACCGTACAGCTTTACCTTTGAAATCTCGATGTACCAGTCGCAAAATTCATGCCAGAAAAATTCATAAATAAGCGATGAAGCATCATTAAACCTGTAGCCTTCCAGACACCCGGTCACTTTTTTTATCGTTTCCTCATAGACAGTCAGGATCCACCGGTCAGCGGTATCAAGCTCGCCGGGATCGATCACATCCTTTTTCATTATCGAGTATTTTTCTCCTTCTATAGTCCCCGAATCGATGTTCATCAAAATGTAGCGTGAAGCGTTCCATATCTTGTTTGCGAAATGCGAGCCTATATTAAATTTATCCATCGATAGAAGAAGGTTTTGTCCCATTGGAGTAATGTTCACTATTGTGTATCTCAAAGCGTCGGCACCGAACTTTTCCACAACCTCAAGAGGGTCGATACCGTTTCCTAGGGATTTACTCATTTTTCTCCCTTTTTCGTCCATAACTACACCGTGTATGTAAACATCCTTAAAAGGGACCCTGTCCATGAATTTCAACCCGCTCATGATCATACGTGCCACCCAGAAGAATAAAATCCCGGGATCGGTCACCAGAACACTTGTAGGGTAGTAATAGCCCAGATCGTCATTCTCATCAGGCCATCCCAGGGTCGAAAAAGGCCAAAGCTGTGATGAAAACCACGTGTCAAGGACGTCTTCATCCTGATGTATCGCACTGCTCTCACAAGCGCTGCAGCGTGATGGCTCCTCGACAGACGCGAACATTTCTCCGCAATCATCACAGTAGTAAACAGGTATCCTGTGGCCCCACCAGATCTGACGGGATATACACCAATCCCTTATACCGGTCATCCAGTTCATGTAAACCTTTTTCCAGCGGCCGGGATAAAAAACCGTATCACCGTTTTCAACGGCCTTGATCGCGGGCTCAGCCAGAGGTTTCATCCTGACAAACCACTGCTCGGACAGGTACGGCTCGATAACAGTGTGACAGCGGTAACAGTGCCCGATCTCATGCGTGTGCGGTTCCTGTTTGATAAAGGACCCTGTTGATTTCAATTTTTCAAGCACAGCCTCCCTGCACTCATACCTGTCCATTCCGACACAATCAGGTATCCCGTTTTCATTAACGGTGGCGTCAATATTAAATATATTTATCCGATCAAGGCCGTGTTTTGTCCCGATCTCAAAATCAACGGGATCATGTGCCGGTGTTATCTTCAACGCGCCCGTCCCGAATTCAGTGTCAACATAATTATCGCCTATTACAGTAAGCTCCCGGCCCACAAGCGGCAGGATAACTGTTTTCCCTATATGAACATTATATCTTTCATCATTCGGGTTGACAGCAACCGCGCTGTCTCCAAGCATCGTTTCAGGCCTGGTGGTGGCAACGACAAGCCCCCCTTCCTCATCTTTGAAGGGGTATAAGATATAATATAAATTACCCTCTTCGGCCTCATGCTCCACCTCTTCATCGGAAAGTGCGGTCTGGCATCTTGGACACCAGTTTATAATATACTTCCCCTTGTAGATCAACCCGTCATTATAAAGCCGTACAAACACCTCTTTAACAGCGCGCGACAGCCCCTCATCCATTGTAAAACGTTCCCTGCGCCAGTCACAGCTCGCCCCGAAGTTCCTCAACTGCTTAATTATTGCAGATCCGTATTTCTCACGCCACTTCCATACCAGTTCGATAAAGGCCTCTCTTCCTATTTCGTGACGGGATTTCCCCTCCTTTGAAAGCTGCTTCTCAACAACATTCTGAGTAGCAATCCCCGCGTGGTCCGTACCCGGAAGCCACAAAGTATTATAACCCTGCATCCTCTTCCATCGTATGATTATATCCTGAATAGTATTGTTAAGCCCGTGGCCCATGTGCAGGATGCCCGTGATATTCGGCGGCGGAATTACGATCGTAAAAGGCGAGTTTTCTTCATCCTTCTCTGAATGAAAAAGATCATTTTCCTCCCAGTATTTGTACCACTTTTCTTCCACTTTTCGCGGATCATATGTTTTAGCTAGTTCCATAACAAAGCTGCCTTCCTTTAATCCGGGGTTTTCATATGACAATGGTGCAAAATTCAACAAAAGCTAATATAGTTCTATATTCATATCAAGGTTTTTCGATTTATCCGTGGGTTTCCTGATCCTTCATCTAGGGGTTGTCGATACTTTTCTTGCGTAAATATCTTATGCTGATAGAGTAAAAAAATGCCGAAGCTGGGAACTGAGCGAGTATACTTGCAGCCACACCAAGCACTGCCTGGCTTTTAAAAGAGGTAATTGCCACCACCATTGCAACTGACAGGTTTTTTGATCCGTTCTGGTAAATCAAAGGTATTGCTGTTTCATACGGAAAATTGAAGAGCCTGGAAACAAATATGGCTAAAATAAAACAGACCGCATAATAACAATAAGCTGTCAAAACCCCCCAGATAATAATTACAGGATTGTTTTTTATAATTTCAGCCCGCAAAGCGACAGATATCAGAATTATAAATATCTCAATAATCCCGGAAACCGATGATAATGTTGGCTTGATCTTCTTCAAAACATCGATAGTAAAAATATTTCGAAAAATAAGTTTGATCAAACCTCCCAGAACAATTGGAATTACAATTAGAAACCCAATATTTGTTATCAAAATTCGAAAAGAAAAATATGAAGTATCTTCAAAGAGAAGCGGAAGCCCGAACGGCATAATTCCCAACGCAATAAAAGATGAAAAGGACTGAATTATAAGGGTCAGGATAATGTCACCCTCTAAAAAACTTGTCCACGCGGATAACATGGCATTCGGAGGTACTGTTGAGGAAATGATGATCCCTGTTCTCAAAAAATTATATTTTTGCGGTATAATATACGAAACGGTATAAGCCATCAGTGGGGAGGCGATAAAAAGTATAAAGCTTACCAATAGGGGATATATGTAAAATTTAATTTTTAATAAACTGGAAAGGTTCGGAGGAAAAACCATGATAAAGATCATTAAAAAGGCAAGGGGGGTCAACAGAAACTCAAGCTTTACGACCCTCTCAGGGTTATACCGCCCCGCAAGATACCCCGCGACCATTGCGATAAAGACCCACAAAAGGATGTACTTTCTGACTGTTAAATTGAAATTATTCATTTTTACAATAAATATGTTTTTGCGAAAAGCAAGTTTTATTCTGCACTTTAATCGACCATCCTGTCCTGAATTTTTCTAAAACTAAGGAGAAGATTATCTTTTAATTCGACATTTTCATATGTAATTGGGCTTCCTTTTTTAATGTCGGTTTTTAGCGCGGCGCCTTCGCAAAGCCCGAAGGGCAGCAGGTTGTCGTGACGGGCGTTATCGGTTTTTTCTATCCCCGCGTATACTGTAAACCCTCCGAGGCAGTCGATTTGACCCCCTTTTTCAAGGTCTTTTTTTGCGATTGTTATGACTTCAGTTGTCGGGGGGGATGCGGTTGAAACAACGGATTTTTGGTGCAGAAAACCGGCAGCAACAGAAACAGGGACCTCGATGCTTGTGAGATGATAGGGCCTGTAAAATAAATAATCAGGGCCTTCTCCTAATTTAAGGTATCTCAGTGTGCTGTTAACGATCTTTCCCTCATGTCTTGCTACCAGGAAAACCCCGGGGGCCACGTCTCCAATTGCATAATCAATAACACCCTCGCTGCTCAACAACCCTCTCGA
>DRHN01000220.1 GCA_011049595.1 Spirochaetota bacterium
GGTATGAGTACAATGACCTGCTGCCCGCACACCGTCTTCCACTCTGACAAAAATGCCTGCTTGCAGGATCAAGGGACAAATAAACATTGCGGACAAGTATCTCACCGTCGGCCGGTGACCCAACGGGCTCTGAGACCCATCTAAAATCAGAATCTTTCATGAGGCCGGCTGAGCGGGCAGCAAGCCGCCACTGCCGGTTTTTTTTTGCTGTCATTTGAAAGCCCTCCTTTTTTAATATTTTGCTAAAATTACTTCATATGTTCTGAATACAATAAACCTGAAGTGTATAATTTGCAACTATTTTTAACTTGTATCGAATTTTCAAATGGTATTAAGTATCGAAAATGGTTTTCATTTTATCTTTACTTTACAAGTATATTTTGAATCAAATATAATTCTAATATTCGTAATATTTTAACTATATTTTGCATTATTAGTAAAAGATAATTTGTTTTATGTATTTAAAGTAACTTTATATTGACAGAAAATAAATTATAAGGTATCATTTTTATTGAGAATCATTGAACTGCTTTATATTCAATGGGCGTATTAGTACGATGTAATCGCATACACGCAGGTATTAAACTCAATATCAAAGGAGATAATACGATGGGCCGTGTTTTAAACTTTTACGCAGGTCCCTCCGCGCTCCCCCTGGAAGCATTAGAATCGGCAAAAAACGAAATATTTGACTGGAAAGGTACGGGGATGTCGGTTCTGGAGGTCAGCCACCGTTCTAAGGAATATATAGAACTCCATAATGAATCCAAAGATCTTTTACGAAAATTGCTGGCCATTCCCGGGGATTACGAAATACTTATGCTCCAGGGCGGGGCATCTCTACAGTTTGCCATGATACCGATGAACCTCCTGGGGGATGATCAGACCGCCGGGTACATCGTAACTGGCCGGTTCTCCAGCAACGCGTTCAAGACTGCGGGGACTTTGAGAAAAGTTTACCTGTCGGTATCCACCGAGGAGGATGGAATATTCTCCCGTCTGCCCGCCCCCGAAGAGATAAATATAGAAACCGGGACGGCGTACTGCCACCTGACTTCAAACAATACGATCTTCGGCACGCAGTGGAAAGTATTCCCGGACACCGGGCCGGTCCCGCTTGTTTGTGACATGTCAAGTGACATTTTGTCGCGAAAAATAGATTTTAAGCCTTTTGGCCTTGTTTACGCCGGGGCTCAGAAAAACCTGGGCCCTTCGGGTGTGACGGTTATCATAATTCGAAACGATATTCTGGAACGCTCGAGAGAAGATCTGCCGGACATTTTGAACTACAAGGTTCACGCCGGAAAAAACTCACTCTACAACACCCCTTCCTGTTTTGCCACATATATGATGAACAAGGTTCTAAAATGGGTGGATAAAAAAGGCGGGCTCAGCGCGGTCGAAGAGCAGAACGAGAAAAAGGCATATCTCATTTACGGGACTATTGATAAAGATCCCGGTTTTTTCAGATCCAGGGTCGAAAAACAGTGCCGCTCATCAATGAACGTGACGTTTAATTTGCCCTCGGAGGAACTCGAATCCCGTTTTATATCTGATGCGCAGAAAAACGGGATAATCGGTATCAAAGGCCACAGGTCCGCAGGGGGTGTCAGGGTATCGATGTACAACACTCACGGGACCGATGACATCGAGGTGCTTGTAAATTTTATGAACAATTTCATCAACAGGAACGGGTAATACTTATCAAGGTTTAAAAGAATGAGCTACTCAGATTACGCTTTTGGGAAACCTCTTTCAGAGATAGATCCGGAAGTTGAGCGTCTGATCCGGTACGAAGAGGAGCGGCAGAACCGAAAAATTATAATGATCCCCTCCGAAAGTATATGTCCATCCCCGGTTTTAGAGGCATTGGGGTCGGCTTTCAACAACATCTATGCGGAAGGATATCCTCCGGGCATGATGACGGAGGAATCGGATGATGAAATATGTGAATATAATTTTCAGTTAACCAGGTACCGCCGTTATTCCGACAAACGGTTCTACAAGGGGTGTGAATACGCGAATTTTCTCGAAACTCTTGCCCGCCGTAGAGCTGCCGCACTTTTTGCCACAGAGCGAAATCCAGCTGATAATATCTATGTAAATATCCAGCCTCTCTCAGGTGCGGCGGCCAACAACTCTGTATACGATGCGTTTGTCAGTCCCGGTGATGTTGTAATGGGCATGTCACTGATGCACGGGGGCCATTTGACACACGGGAGCGAGTTTAACCGATCGGGTAAAAATTATACTATCGTCTCATATGAAGCGGACCCGAAAACCGAAAAATTAAATTATGACACAATAATGGATCTGGCCATTGAGCACAGGCCCCGTATGATAATAGCAGGGTACACATCCTACCCCTGGGCGCCCGACTGGGCGAAGTTCAGGGAAATATGTGATAAAGCAGGTGCCGTGCTTCTTGCCGATGTATCCCACCCGGCAGGCCTTATTGTGGCCGGTGTATACCCCAACCCGGTTGATTACGCGGATGTGATCACTTTCACGACCCACAAAACGCTGTTCGGCCCCAGAGGGGCCGTTATTATGACGGCCAACAGAGAGCACGCTGCAAAGATCGAGCAGGCGGTCTTTCCCGGCGAGCAGGGGGGACCGCACGTAAACAAATTCGCGGCCATATCTGTAGCGCTCAAGATAGCGAAAAGCGGGGAGTTTAATAATACTCAGCGCGCGATCGTTGAAAACGCCAGGTATCTGGGCGATGTTCTTCAAAAAAACGGACTTAAGCTCGCTTACGGCGGGACTGACACCCACATCGTGCTTATCGACCTCTGTTCGATTAAAACAAAAAGCGGATACCCGTTAAAAGGAGAGATTGCAGTAAGAATACTCGATATTGCCGGGATAGTCACAAACAAAAATACTATACCCGGTGATACAGTTACCGCGGAAGCGAGCGGCGTCAGGCTCGGGACACCATGGGTCACACAGCGCGGAATAACAAAAGAAGGGATAGAGGAACTGGGCAGCATTATAGCTGACGTTCTAAAAAATATCTCACCCTTCTCCTATATAGGAATTACGGGTGACCTGCCGAGAGGAAAAATCGACCTTGAAGCGCTGGAAAAAGCTAAAACAAGGGTTGAAAATCTGGCCGGCCGTCTTTTTTCAGAGATCAAGA
>DRHN01000221.1 GCA_011049595.1 Spirochaetota bacterium
ATATGGATGTATCTCTCATCAATATTTATAAGCTTGAACAGGTTTTCATTCATAAAGTAGTGATAGCTTTGCGGATGGGTAGGCGCGAGCCCGATATACTCATCTAAATTAAATGTCGTAACCTTTGAAAAATCAAGCCCTTCGTCCCTGTGCATCCGTATAAGCTCCTTATACGCACCCAGCGGGGTGCTGCCCGTAGCCAAGCTCAGCACACACGATGGTTTTTCTCTAACAATATCAGAAATGACCCGTGCTGTCTCTTTTCCCAGCTCATCTTTATTTTTCTTGATAACTACCAGCATATTACACCTCGTTATTTTTTTAAATGGACTCTGTCTCTATAAAATATCTTTTCAAAGATAATGATTTTGACTGAATTACTCAACTAATTCCAAAAGGCATGCATCCGGTGCAGCCTTATCATAGACATTTGTATCTTTTTTCCAGGTCCAGAATTTTATCTGTAAGTGTGTTCCTGATACTTTTACCCACGATCTCAATATCTCCGGCATTTGTAAGGTCCAGAATATTCTCACACCCGTAATATACCAGGACATCCCCTCCTTTACTCATCAAGAGATCTACAGCATCGGTGAGCTCAAATTCACCCGGTTTGCCCGGCTTTCTCGGTTCATGTCTTTTTACGTTTCTGCAGAGATCAATCATTTGAGGTGTGAAGCACCACAGATTCATACTTGTAAGAATACGGTCGACCACCCTGACCCTCCTGTTTTCGACAGTAAAAAGCATGTCACGTGTTTGATGGTTTTCAGGATCCTGTGATTTTTCAATTATTTTGCTTAGCTTCCCATCCGAAATTTCAACAACCGCAAAGGTTTGCAGCTTTTCCCTCACGCGTTCACTAAAACCGGATGTGTCGAACGCTACCATTGAAGAGCAGTTTTCAGGGGCATTGAGAAGCATTTTAATAGATTCTACAGAATAATTGTTATCACCGTTGAGCACGAGAAACCTGCCCTCTTCAACAAACCTTCCGGCAGCAAGTACGGCATGAGCTGTACCGTCGGGATCATCCTGAAATGAATAAGTGATGTTTATTTCCGGAAATAACAGTATCCCGTGCATGTCATAATGAGATGTAAAAAATGTGTCTTCGGGTTTTAAGACAAGGCTGACCTTTTTCAACCCGGCATTAACGAGGTTTAATATCTGATAGTCAAGAAAAGGGAAATTCCCGAACCTGGCTGCCATTTTCTCGCCTTTTTTTACCGCTGACAGCTCGTCTGCGTTAGAAATGTATTTTTCCAGGTTCTTCTGCATCCTGGAAGCGCTTCCTGCGGCAAGAATCACAGCTTTTGATACCATTCACAATGTCCCGGGCAGAATTTTGAACTGCGCTCATTACTTGTACGGCGCCTGCCGGCATCCTTTTTTACAATGACCCAAATAAACCTCTTAATATATGTTGTTTTTAATAAACAATATTTTTATTATGTAATCAACTCTTTTTGAGGACTTTATATTAAAGGAGCTGCATTATGCTTTTTAAAATTGCCATCGCGGTGTTCGTATTAATGATCATATTCACCGGGATTTTTGCTGAACAGACATCAGAAGACGATTCTCAGTTAAAAAAAGAGGACCTTGTGATCGAAATACATCATTGCTCAACGTGCGGTTTCAGGCCCAGGGCCGAAAAACTGGCTCTGGAATTACAGGAAGCATACGGTATAGAACCCACCCTGGTTGTCGGAGGGATCGGGAGTTACAACGTATTCATGAATGATGAATTAATATTTTCAAAGGCTGAGACGGGCCGGTTCCCGGATCCGGGCGAAATTGTCCGAATTATAGAAAAGTATTTAGAATGATTGATCCTGCATCATCTTGATCCTCAGAACCATATTTCGGGCAGGCTGAATTCTTGACAAACAGGATCCTGCCGATCGGCTTGAAAAGTATGAAAATCGATAATACGATACTAATAACCACAAAAAGGTATGCCTAAATATGATAGAAAGATGTCCCTGGCCCGGAGATGACGCTCTTTATTTACAGTATCACGACGAGGAATGGGGGATGCCGGTGCACGATGACAGTAAGCATTTCGAGTTCCTCGTGCTTGAATCTGCCCAGGCGGGGCTCAGCTGGATCACTATATTGCGCCGTAGAGATAATTACCGCGCCGCTTACAGTAATTTTAAACCGGGTGTTGTGGCAAAGTACAAAACCGCCCGGATAAATAAACTTTTAAACAACCCGGGTATCATCCGTAACAGGAGAAAGATCGAAGCTTCAATAAACAATGCCGCAAGATTTCTTGAAATCCAGGAAGAGTACGGGAGTTTCGACAGCTATATCTGGGGATTTACAGATGGAAACCCGGTGATAAACAGGTGGGAGACATTATCCCGCATACCGGCAAAAACCGCTCTCTCAGAAAAAATCAGCGCCGACCTTAAAAGCAAAGGGTTCGAATTCATCGGGCCGACAATTATATACTCGCATCTTCAGGCCGTCGGGCTTGTAAACGATCATATAATAACATGTTTCCGCTACCTTGAGATCACTGAGGGCCTTACTTCTCCTTAATTAAAACATAAAAACCGCTCATCAAAAACTATCTGCGATGTTTTTGAAATTAATCTTGACACTGTTTTAAAGAATGGTATATTGGAACGAAAAGTAGCATATATTTGATAGATGCACGGATGGAAACGATTTGCTGCTCCCAGGTTTCCAATAACCGTTTTTTTAGTGGTACTCCCGAATATGAATCGTGGATTGATTGAACTTATTTCTGGTCGTGGAAAACCGAAACCAAAAGCAGTCTGGGAATCCAAATTTTCAAACGGAAAGTATGAATGTTTAAAAAAATTAGGAGAATTGGCGCATTACAGCGTTATTGCCGGCTATTTTCACTATTTAAAAAATGGAGGCTCCATCCTTGATGTAGGTTGTGGGGATGGCCTTCTGCAATCGAGGCTGAATATCAATCGATACTCTTATTATTTAGGAATTGACATCTCTGATACAGCTATTACACGCGCTTCGTCTAAAAGCAACAATAAAACATTTTTCTTTAGAGAAGACGCGATGAAATTCGTACCAAAAGAACGATTTGATGCCATTATATTTAACGAAACTTTGTATTGTTATTATGATCCTTTAGCTATTTTGAAAAAATACCAAAATTATTTAAAGAAAGACGGGGTATTGATTGTCTCCATGATAGTGAACAGCAGACATTATTTTATTTGGAAAAGACTAAAAAACAAATTTGCAACTCTGGATAAAACTAAGATTAAAAGTAAAAATGGCTTACGTTGGATTTGCAAAGTCTTAAACCCATCTTAACATGATTATTGTCTTATAATACCCAATCAGGTGTTCGGGACAGGGGATTTGTGATTCTTAACAAGCTTAAAATTCCTTCCCAGGGTAAATATGAATTTTTAATGACCGGATCAATAAATTGTCTACAACGCAAATGCCTTTCAAGTCATCACACTTGACACCAGGTATCGCATTTGATAGACTGCCGGTATATGTAAATAAAGGAGAAAAAAATGGAAAAAACAAAAAAACCCGTGACGGCGGGGATCCTGGATATAGTTACCGGCGCCTTTGCGATCATCTGGTTTATTATGTTAATGATCGCGAGAGCGGTGATAAG
>DRHN01000222.1 GCA_011049595.1 Spirochaetota bacterium
GACACTGAAAGCAGTAGAGGCGACAAAAAATTAAGTATATTAATCGGATGCTGATGTCTTCAATAATATTGCCTGCATCAGTGTCTGTAATAAACAAGGGGAAGATAATATGGCAACGGAAAAATTAACAAAAGATGATTTTATCGCTGCAATTGAAAAAATGACGGTGATCGAACTCGCGGAGCTGGTGAAGGCGCTTGAAGAGAAGTTCGGTGTCACTGCCGCGCCTCCAGTAGTTGCAGCGGGTCCGGGCGCGACTGCCGGCGGTGCAGAAGCAGTAGAGGAGGAAGAGAAAACCGAGTTCTCGGTGTTTATTACAGCGATCGGTGAGAAAAAAATACAGGTCATTAAAGAAGTCAGGGCTGCCACTACACTCAGCCTCAAAGACGCGAAAGACCTTGTTGAAGGTATGTCCACCCCGGTGGTAGAAAATGTAGATGAAAAAACTGCCGAGGGAGTAAAAGCCAAGCTCGAGGCAGCAGGTGCCTCGGTGGAATTAAAATAAGGGCTTGAGATTAAAAAAAAGCCGGTTTGGGCAACAGGTTTTAAAGAACGCCGGCAAAATTAAGCGCTGTTTTCTGTAAATTTAATTGTTGAATAAAGAGAACATGCCTAATAATAAAATAGAAATCCTTTGCGCTGACAAATAAATTAACTATTTTCTTAAAAAGTGTTATAATCACTGTTCTGTGCGATGCGTTTTCTGCTGACGATTCCGGCCGGAAACGATAATTTAATCGTTTTCTGTTTTTTTATTTGGTAATTAGTTCCTGGTGCAACACCAGGAACTAATTATAGAAAAAATCTCAATTATGACTACCTGCCATTGGGGAACAAGTTAAAAAAATAAAGAGGGTTATCTATGAGTATAAAAAGGACAAGAACGCTTATTGGTACACCAAAAAAAGAAGTTCTCGCCATTCCTGATCTCATCGAAATACAGCTGCACTCCTATGAACGATTTTTACAGAAGGCCGCGATCGAGGAAGACAGTTCTTTGAAGAATGAGGGTCTTCAGTCTGTATTCGAATCTACTTTTCCTATTAAAAGCCCGAAAGGTGATATGGTCCTGCAGTTTGAAAATTATATTTTTGATGAGCCGAAGTATAGTGAAATGGACTGCAAGGACAAGGGCTTGACTTACTCCCTTCCTCTAAAATCGACAATTGATCTGATCTTTACGGAAACCGGGGAAATAAGAAGAAAAGTGCTGTATATGGGAGATATTCCACTTATTACCGAAAGGGGGACATTTGTTATCAACGGTGCGGAAAGAGTTGTGGTGAGCCAGATACACAGGTCGCCCGGGGTCATTTTCGGGTACGATGCAAAAGACCGGATGCATACCGCGCGGATCATTCCGGACAGAGGCTCATGGCTTGAACTCGAGCTGGAAAACAAGAAAGAGCTGTTGTATATAAGGATCGATCGAAAAAGGAGGATCCTGGCTACACTACTTCTAAGAGCTATAGGATTCGGGACGCGCTCGGAGATAATTAAACTTTTTTACCAGACAAAAAAAGAAAAACTGAGCGAGGAAGTAATTATCGAGGGGAGCTTAAACAACAGGTATACGGCACGCGATTATTTCGGGAAAGGCGAGCAGGAAAAGCTGGTAAAAGCCGGCGAGCGGCTGATACCGACTACTCTTGATGCATTGCTGCACGCGGGTATAAAAGAGATCGAGGTAATTGATTTTGAATCGGCCGAGAGCCTGAACTCAACGGTTATCATAAACTGTCTTGACAAAGAAGATTTTTCCAAAGACCCGGGCGAGCCTCTGAAAGACGAGCCGTCCAGAGAGGATGCGGTAACCAGGATCTATTCTGTGATACATCCGGGAGAGCCTACAACACTTGAAAACGCGGAGAGGGACATAAACACCCTGTTTTTTGATACGAGGCGGTACGACCTCGGGGAAGTTGGAAGGTATAAACTGAACAAGCGGTTTGACTACGAAAAAGAGACAACGGACAGGATACTGAAAAAAGAAGATATTATAAACACGATGAAATACCTGATCAAGGTGTACATCGGAGAGGGTGTGATCGATAATATCGACCACCTTGGAAACAGAAGAGTGAGATCGGTGGGCGAGCTTCTGATGAACCAGTTGAAAATAGGTTTCGCGCGGATGGAAAGGATCGCCAAGGAAAGAATGACCATAAAGGACGCGGACACGATGAGACCCCAGGACCTAATAAGCATAAAACCGATCACTGCCGCGGTAAAGGAATTTTTCGGTTCAAGCCAGCTTTCGCAATTTATGGATCAGGTCAACCCGCTGTCCGAGCTGACTCACAAACGCCGGCTGAACGCACTGGGCCCGGGTGGTCTGTCACGTGAAAGGGCCGGGTTCGAAGTGAGGGACGTACATTACAGCCATTACGGAAGGATGTGCCCGATCGAAACTCCCGAAGGCCCGAACATCGGCCTGATAGTCTCGTTATCCATATACGCGAGAGTGAACCGGTACGGGTTTCTGGAGACACCTTACAGAAAAGTCATGAAGGGCCGTGTTACGGACGAAGTGGAATATTTAACTGCAATGGATGAGGAAAAATACAACGTAGCTCAGTCCGACGCGCGGGTCGATGAAAATGGAAAATTCCTGGATTCTTATGTCGCCGTGAGGCACACGGGTGAGTTTCTGACGGTCACCCCGGAGGAGATCCATTATATTGATGTATCTCCAAAGCAGATCATAAGCATTTCAACTGCGCTTATCCCGTTTCTCGAGCATGACGACGCCAACAGGGCTTTGATGGGGTCAAACATGCAGAGGCAGGCGGTACCTCTTTTAAAGCCCGACGCACCGCTGGTAGGGACGGGGATTGAAAAAAAGGCTGCCACCGATTCAGGTGTGACAGTCATTGCGACGAGGGACGGAGAGGTTGTTTATGTGTCATCGTCTGAAATCAGGATTTTACCTGATAACGAAATAGAGCCGGACGTGTACAAGCTGATAAAATATAAAAGAACGAACCAGGACACATGCTTCAACCAGATGCCGATCGTAGAGCTGAAGGACAGGGTGAAAAAGGGTGAGGTAATTGCCGACGGCCCGGCTACAGACAACGGTGAGCTCGCTCTCGGTAAGAACGTGCTTGTAGCTTTTATGCCCTGGATGGGCTACAACTATGAAGATGCTATTTTGATGAGTGAAAGGGTTGTAAAAGAGGACCTTTTTACCTCTATTCATATAGAGGAATTTTCGGTAGATGTGAGGGAGACAAAACTGGGAATGGAAAGCATTACAAGGGACATTCCCAACGTGAGTGAGGAAGCTTTTAAAGATCTGGATGAAGACGGGATCGTCCGTATCGGCGCCACAGTGCAGCCGGGATCGATCCTGGTAGGGAAAGTCACACCAAAAGGTGAAACAGATATCACGCCGGAGTATAAACTGCTGAACTCAATATTCGGCGAAAAAGCGAAAAATGTAAAGGACACCTCTTTAAGGGTCCCGCACGGGACAGAGGGGACTGTTATCGATATAAGAAGGCTGAGAAGGGAAGACGGGGATGAACTGGCGCCCGGTGTAGAGGAAATTGTAAAAGCGTTTATCGTTAAAAAGAGGAAGCTGCAGGAAGGTGATAAACTTGCGGGGCGGCACGGCAACAAGGGTGTTGTGGCGAGGGTCGCGGCGGAAGAGGACATGCCTTTCCTGCCCGATGGGACACCCGTGGATATAGTCCTCAATCCTCTCGGAGTACCTTCCAGAATGAACCTGGGCCAGATATTTGAAGCAAGCCTCGGGTGGGCAGCCTACAAGCTGGATATGATGTTCAGTACCCCGGTATTTGAGGGCGCCTCCGGCGAGACAGTGGAAAAATATCTCAAAAAAGCCGGTCTGCCTGAAAACAGTAAAATAACTCTCTACGATGGTCTGACAGGAGAGCCGTTCCAGAACGAGGCTACAGTAGGGGTAATTTACATTTTAAAACTCGCGCACCTTGTGGATGACAAGATTCACGCCCGTTCGACAGGGCCTTATTCACTTGTTACCCAGCAGCCGCTCGGCGGAAAAGCGCAGTTCGGCGGGCAGAGGCTTGGCGAGATGGAAGTATGGGCACTGGAGGCCTATGGGGCGGCGAACAACCTGCAGGAGCTGCTGACTGTGAAATCAGATGACATGACGGGAAGGGCCAAGATCTACGAGGCTATAGTAAAAGGGGAGAACATAGCGATGTCCGGTATTCCCGAATCCTTCAATGTCCTTATCCAGGAACTGCGGGGCCTTGGGCTTGACATTACTGTGTTCGATGAGGACGATATCCAGATACCGTTGACGGAAAAAGACGAAGTGATAATCGCGAATAAGAATGTGAAGATATTAAACCCAAACGTGTAGGAAAAGAAGGAATCTTATTAAAAAGAGGTAAATTCATGAGAAATTTAAATGAATTTGCGGCAATTAAAATAAAACTTGCTTCGCCCGAACTGGTCAGAAAGTGGTCCTATGGAGAGATTAAAAAACCTGAAACCATCAACTATAGAACGTTGCGGCCTGAAAGAGACGGGCTTTTCTGCGAAAGGATTTTCGGGACTACCAAGGAATATGAATGCTACTGCGGCAAGTTTAAAAGCATACGGTACAAGGGCGTGGTCTGCGACAGGTGCGGGGTGGAAGTTACCCACTTTAAAGTCAGACGGGAGAGAATGGGGCATATTGAGCTAGCAGCACCTGTCTCCCATATTTGGTTTTACAGGAGTGTTCCCTCGAGAATGGGCCTCCTGCTGGACCTTTCGATGACCGAACTGAGAAGCGTCCTTTACTTTGAGAAATATATTGTTATCGATCCCGGTGACACGGACCTTAAAAAGATGCAGCTGCTGACGGAAGAGGAGTACAGCGAATATAGAGAAAGATACGGGATGAGCTTTACGATAGGGATAGGGGCCGATGCCGTAAAAACTCTATTGAGTGGTCTTGATCTCGAAGAGATATCTGCAGATCTGAGGGTCAAAATGATGGAGAAAGGGCTCAAGACGGACAAGAGGCTTTTAAAAAGGCTCGAGATAGTTGAGGATTTCAGGGATTCCTTGAACAGTCCCGAATGGATGATAATGGATGCAATTCCTGTAATACCACCTGAGTTGAGACCTATGGTCCAGCTGGACGGCGGCAGATTCGCTACTTCGGACCTCAACGACCTGTACAGAAGGGTCATAAATAGAAACAACAGGTTGAAAAGACTGATAAGCCTGAATGCTCCTGAAATAATTGTCAGAAACGAAAAAAGGATGCTGCAGGAAGCTGTTGATGCGCTTTTTGACAACAGCAGGAAAAAGAGAGTGGTGCGCGGCCCCGGGAACAGGCCGCTGAAATCTCTCGCCGACATGCTTAAAGGGAAGCAGGGGCGGTTCAGACAGAACCTTCTGGGGAAAAGGGTCGACTACTCCGGACGCTCGGTGATCGTTGTGGGCCCTTCGCTAAAAATACATCAGTGCGGCCTTCCGAGCCTGATGGCGATGGAGCTGTTTAAGCCTTTTATAATGAAGAAACTTGTTGAAAAGGGGATCGTTTACAATATTAAAAGGGCCAAAACAATGGTAGAAACCCGCGCGCCCGAGGTCTGGTCTGTTCTTGAGGAGGTTGTGTCCGGGCATCCGGTTATTCTTAACAGGGCGCCGACCCTGCACAGGGTAGGTATCCAGGCTTTTGAACCTGTTCTTGTCGAAGGTAAGGCGATCAAGCTTCACCCGCTTGTCTGCCACGCGTTCAACGCGGATTTTGATGGAGACCAGATGGCGGTGCACGTGCCTCTGTCTCTCGAAGCGCAGCTCGAGTCCTGGGTGCTGATGCTGTCTTCAAAGAATCTCCTCAACCCGGCGAACGGTTTACCCATCGTCAGCCCGACCCAGGACATGGTAATAGGTATATATTATCTTACAAAAGATGATCCGGGTAAAGATGCGTCGAAACAGAAGCATTTTACATCCATTGAGGAAGTTCTTGTGGCCCTTGAAAACAAGGTCTGTGGATATCACGACAAGATACTGCTGCGGCACATGGGAAAGATATTCGAGACGACTGTCGGCAGGGTGGTGATCAACTCCATTCTTCCGGAGGAGATAGATTATGTGAACTATCCTCTGGGTGAGAAAGAGCTGAACACCCTTATAAGCGCCTGTTACGACAAATTCGGTGCAGCGGTTACTGCGAAAATGCTGGATGCCCTTAAAGAGACAGGTTTTAAATTCGCGACCTATTTCGGTATTACCATCGGTATGGAAGATATCAAGATACCGGCAGAAAAGAAGGAGCTGCTGGAAAGGGCGGAGGTCGAGGTCGACGAAGTTTACGATCAGTACAGAAACGGGCTTATTACTAATGAGGAAAGGTACAACAAGATAATCGATATATGGACTGCCGTTAACGAAAAGATCGCTGATGTCATGATGGATAACCTGAAAAAGGATAAAGGCGGTTTTAATCCTGTTTACATGATGGCCCATTCAGGCGCCAGGGGCTCAAAAACCCAGATCCGTCAGCTGGCCGGTATGAGAGGCTTGATGGCAAAACCTTCCGGTGAAATTATCGAGCTGCCGATCAAGTCTAATTTTAAAGAGGGGTTGACGGTGCTCGAGTATTTTAACTCAACGCACGGTGCGAGAAAAGGTCTTGCCGATACGGCATTAAAAACCGCCGACGCGGGTTATCTGACACGACGTCTGGTCGATATTGCCCAGGATGTAGTTATCACGGAGGTTGATTGCAGGACCATAAACGGTATAGAGACAAGCGCCCTGAAAGAAGAGGACAATGTCATAGAATCTCTCTATGACAGGATAGTGGGAAGATATACTGTTGACAGGGTGAGAGACCCTCGGCGGATGAAAGATATTATCATCGAAGCGAACATCGAGATAACCGAAGAGATAGCGGGGAAGATCGATAATGTCGGGTTGACAGCGATTAAAGTGAGGACAGTACTCACATGCGAGTCCGAACACGGAGTGTGCGTCAAATGCTACGGCAGGAACCTCGCGGTAAAAACCCCTGTAGATATAGGTGAAGCTGTGGGGATTATAGCTGCTGAATCGATCGGCCAGCCCGGGACCCAGCTCACCATGCGTACATTTCATATAGGAGGCACGGCAGCAAGGACATCAGAAGAGAACGCGATTAGGCTGAATTACCCTGTATATGTGGCCAAAATCGACGCTAATATTATTGAAAAAGAAAATGGGAAAAAGGTGGTCCCGAGAAGGGGCATTGTCAAAGTGAACCGGGTGTTCCACCAGTACTCGTTGACCGAAATCGAACCGCAGGTGAATGGCGGCGACCTTATCGAGCCGGGCACCCTGATCGCGACAACGAAAAAAGACAACGTCGACATTGTGGTCGACGAGCGCGCTATTATTTTGATCAATGACGACGACTTGCTGGTGCTGGGGGAATCCTTTGAAA
>DRHN01000223.1 GCA_011049595.1 Spirochaetota bacterium
AAAAGCTCCTCAGCTATCCTTATTTTTTGCGATTCAAATTTATGTGAACTTTTGAAAAACTCTGAATATTTAAGCTTTGGAGGCTCTGGATTTATAGAAAAATCAATATCTCCATATATTACTTTTCCTTCTTTTTTTACTGCTGTATAGAGCGGTAATTTTTCATTTCGAAAGTCTTTCAGGCTGGAAGGGATAATAGTAATACTCCTTTCTGTGTTAGTACTATGCATAATATGACGTAAAGATTTTCCTGTTTCTTTGTCTATTCTGTCAAAGACAACAAGGAGGTCAATATCAGAATCTTCATAAGCACTCCCCTTTGCCCATGAGCCATAAAGAATTATGCATTTAATATTGTCTTGAAATTTTTCTGTTAGGTTTTTTAGTATATCTTCTATGATAGATTTTATAGCTACCGATATAATACTGGTCATTTAAAACAATCCTTAGAGTTTTTATCTTTAAAATTAGAATAAGGATTTCGACCAACGGGTACAGCCCATATAGATTTTGTATAAAGACCACAAATCCTGAAAACCCCTATAATCTCTATCACTGTTTGAGTAATATTAATTTTAATATATGACTACCCATGAGTTTATTTTCATATGTGCGGTCTCCGGGTCTGTCTTATAATCAACCTGGACGCCTACCACAGTGAACCATTTCATAATATACTTTTCCACCTTTATTTTCAACTGCATAATAAAAGCCACTAGAATAATTAAACAAAATGGGTTTAGGTAAAAATGAGAAGGTATGGCGGCAACAGGTGCTGTTCAAATGTCGAATATACTGCAGTAACTTTGTGTTTAATTCGGTTTAACTGTTAGTTCAACAGGGGTTAGGTATTTTATGTACTTCTTAATTCGGTTTAAGCAGATGTAGGTAAATAAAGGCCTACCCGAATATTTCTTTTAGTATACTGTCATATATCTCGAAATCCGATAGATCGTTGTGTCCTCCGCCTTTGATAGTAAAGAGCCTGTTTTCAGATCTTATTCTTTCTTTTAATCTGACGCTGTGCTCATAGGGGATAATTTCATCCCGATCGCCGTGAATTAAATAAACCGGGCAGCTGACATTTTGTATATTTGCACCGTTATCGAACTTATACCGGATCAGAAACGCGGGGATAAAGGGGAAGTAGCGTTTTGCCAGTTCATTTATGTTGTACAACGGCGTTTCCAGGACAAGAAATTTAGGATTATTTTTACTTGCAAGGTAAACAGCAACGCCGGTGCCTATCGACCGCCCGTAAATTATGATCTTATCTTCAGAGTAGGTTTTTTTCATTTCATCGTAGATGTACTGCGCGTCTTTGTAAAGTTTTTCCTCGATCGGCGCACCTTCGCTTTTACCGAAACCCCTGTAATCGATTATCAAAACATTTCTGCCCAGTTTCCGGAAGAGCTCTTCTCCGACATATCCCCAGGTTCTCAACGACCCTGCGTTTCCATGAAAATAGATAATTATTTCGTTTTGTTTTCCGGAACCGAACATCAAGGCATTTATCTTTTTTCGGTCGATTACGAAGTTAATTTCTTCCGGATCGGAATCGAAATGAAATTTATAATCCGAAGGCAGTTTTTCAGGAAAAAAAATCACTTTTTGTTGAAGAAGGGTTATCACCATTATTATCCCTGCAAAACAATACAGCAATATTCTGATAATCTTGATCGTAATATTTTGTTTTTTCACAGCTTCTTATTAATATGAAAATCGCCGGTTCGGAGCGATATACCCGGTAATTCACTCATAGTGTAAGAAACCCGTCAGGAGCCAGGCTTGTCGCAAGCATAACCATGTTGATGTCAGAATGGTCGGTCCAGGTTCCGGCTTTTTGTGAGGTGTCTTCGAGCCAGAAGCTTTCAAGTATTTCGGCAAGCCGTTTGTAGCGCTTAAATGCTTCAACAAGCCTTTTTAATCGGGTCGCCGCCTTGAACGGCACCGGTTTGTCTCTGATCAATTTTCCCAGCTTCTCCACAGCCTTGATACCGATTGAAAGCCCGAGTTCTCTAAACGCGAGCCGGCGCCCCGCAGGCAGCTTTAATGGATCCATTTTCGTGAAGGATTCCATGCCGATAAGAGAAGATTCGAGCAAAGTCTCCAGCAGTTCGATCTGTTCAAAATGACGGCTGGCGATCATTTGCGCGACCCTGCAGGCATCAAATAGAAGACCGCCGATACCGAGCGGGTCGTCTGTGATCCAGTTTTTAGCTTCGCAGATTGATGCTATGTCGGCGCTCTCTTCCGAGAGGTCCGGAAATGGAGGTTTGCCTTCGAAGCCGGCCGCCAGCATCCGAAGTTGATTGTATGTGATGAAACCATCGAGCGGGTCGTGCTGCCCCATGGAAGGAACGAGAGGACGGGAGAGGTCTATGCTCATTTTCCAGTGCATCTGTTTACGGCCGCCGGTATATGGTAAATAGGTAAATCCGGCATGAGCGGTTTTTGCAAGCTCTATCGCCCATCTGTTGTAGGTTGCATCCGAGGTCGCTTTACCTGTAAGGCTGAGAGCGTGCATCCATTTTGTCAGGTAGTGGTAGTACTGGCCGTCCCGGTCCCATTCCAGACCCTGGTCAAACCTGTCAGAAGGGCCGCGTTCCCTCATTTTCTTTCCTATCCTGAGACCGCCTTTTGTTGGATGTTTTTTACCCTCCTGCTCGTCAAGACCGCTTATCCAGCCTGTGCGGGTGTCGTCCTCACGGTGGCGCCCCAGAGTGCTGTGGACCCTATCTAAAAGCTGTAGCGCGAGATTTTTGTATCGGCCATCACCCGTTTGACAGAATAGCCCCAGGAAATTGCACACTGCGAAAGCGTCTGTCCAAAGGTAGCGGCACGGAGTTTTTGAAGCCGGCATAAGGCCGGTAAGACCGGTGAACCTGTCCATGATACCGGCGGCTATGGAAAGACGGGTATTTTGTTCCATTTAATCAAACTTTTTGATTACCTTAAAATATATATTTCACCATTTTCAACCACGCATTTTTACCCCGGACCGTATATTCGGAGTTTACCAGTATATTACTTTTTTTGCTGCAGATGTTCAAGGATATTGATTAAATAGCTTTTCCCACAGTCCGGCCGCAACGCGTATGTCGTATTTATTCACTGCTGCTCTTCTCCCCTCGGCGCCCAGCTTTTTTAAAAGAGCCGTATTGATCGAGACGCCCGACATAAAGCCGGCAACAGCGGCGGGATTGGCGTGAAGAAAAACCCTGCCCTCTTCTTTGTGAATACTGCTTTCAGGGATAATGAGGTCCGGGTACGGCATAATTTCCGCAGGCCCCTGTATGGGCTGGGTCGCGACCGGGACACCGCACGCCATTGCTTCGATTACCGGGATACAGAAACCTTCCCACTCGGAAAGGTTGAGATAGAGGTCCATCACGCCGTACAACGCGCGCATCCGGCTCTCCGAAAGGTCATCTGTTATGAATTTCACCGCCTCCAAGACCCCGTGCTTTCTCGCGTGCTCCCTCATGTCCGTACCGTCAAGCGAGACCACCCTGTCGGTCTTGATCAGCAAAAATCCGTCAGGCCTGTGTTTGTAAAAACAGGCAAAGCTTTCAATTATGTTTTTAAACCTTTTACGCGAGGTGTTGGCGCCTACCGAACCTATCACAAATCTGTCCTTTAAACCCAGCCTGTATTTTTCCCTTTTACACTCTGTTTCATTTAAAGGATAATAAGAAGATGTGTCGACCCCGTGAGGTATTACAGGGCCGGGGTTTTTGTATCCGGATGAAATAATAAATGACCTTGTTATTTCGGTAAGAGGGACCGGTATCAGACAGCCGAGAGAACCTTCGTCCGGGGGCCTTGAAAATTGCGCCCAGAGGAAAAAGGGTATATCCGGGCAGCCGCATCCATCTGTCGCATTGTCCGAAGCCGAGTTTGAAATGTCATTTACAAACGGGAACTGATCAGGGTATCCCAGCAATACTGCAGCCCGGGCGCCGGTTTCCCGGATGAGAAATGATATGTCCTGATAGCTTCTGCCGAAGTTATCTTTAAGCACAGAGGCGCCCGGGGCCCGTTCGTCAGAAGAGATGGGGCCTGTAAGAAGGGCTCTTATCCCCGTTCCTCCAAAGGCCGAGTTCAGAAGGCTCAGCTGCCGGGTAAAAGATGTTTTATTTTCCAGCTCGAGACCGCTTACAAGGAGAACTGTTTTTTCTTTCATGCTCAATTTTTCCGATACTCGGATATTAAAAAAATTGCGGGGATCATCCCCTGTTATAATAAATTGATTTTTCTCAACAAAACCCTGCAATAAATGGCAAAACAGGGCAGTTTTGTTTATCATTAATATGTTAACAGAAAAGGTAATACAGAAAGGGGTAAGTGAGGAGATTACCTATCGGGCAACTGGTTTATTGTAAATATGACATATTACTGAGGGGTAAAATCGATGTGTGAACCTGAACCTGTGGAGCTTCCGATCAACGGCACGCTGGATCTGCACGCTTTTGACCCGAAGGAGGTCAATGAACTGGTGCCGGCTTTTCTCTCGGCATGCCGTGAAAAGGGGATACTGCAGGCCAGGATCGTTCACGGAAAAGGGACCGGCGTCCTCAGGCAGAGAGTCCACTCTATACTCAAGAGGCTCCAGGGAGTAGATTCCTTCAGGCTTGGAGGGGAGGGTGCCGGGGGGTGGGGAGCTACCATTGTGATCTTGAAGCCTCCCGCAGATTAAGCGGTTGCAGTGTGTTCAGGAGCCCGTCACGGGGATAGGAATCAGCAGTTTTTACTGATTTACGTCCGGGAAAATAAGCATGAAAATAAGCGTGAAAATAAGTTTCCTTGACACACGGACCAAACGGAGTATAAAATGTACTGATGCTGCGAAGTGATATACATGTGAAGTTTTATCCTGATTAGTTCCTGGTGACAACTTCGGGCTTGCTCGACTAATTCATCAAGAACTAATTAGACAGTAATAAAATGTCTTGAAGGATATCCATGAAAGAGCTTGAATGGTTTTTCCCGGAAGATCTTGCTCATGTGCCTGACCTGCTGGGTTTGAAAGGCATGGTTCCCCACGGCGGCGGGACCGGCATTCTTAAAAGCGGGACCGGCAGGATAAACGGGCTGATCGATCTTTCCCGCCTTCCTCTTGGATATTTCAGGGCGCTAAACAGTAAAATTGAAATCGGGGCCTCGCAGACTTACTCTGAATTGATAAAGAACATCCGCCGGATCGACCCGGGTCACATACTGGTTAAGGCGGTCGGTGGTTCGGCAAACACCCCGCTGCGCAACAGGATCACAGTGGGTGGAAGCATAGCCCTTTTTCCTCCGTGGTCAGACTTGATGGGGCCCCTAATCGCTCTTGGAGCTGATGTGTCCCTCATCGGAAAAAACAAAAACAATGTAAATGTAGCTGAATATGCGTCAAACAGGGACCTGGTAAAGGGGAACCTCATCACAGGGGTAAGTTTTGAGCTTAAAAGCCGGCTTTCTTATTATTACAGGGAAAGCCGCACCAGCGTGGATTACCCGGCTTTTACAGTTACGATCCTGTTGAATAAACCGGATGATGCTATAGTGGATCCAAGGGTCGTCATTTCCGGATGCACAGGCAGGTTTAAAAGGCTCGATGAGCTGGAGGAATATTTAAAAGGCAAAAGCGCGAGAGAGATCGATGTCACCGGTGCTGTTAGTTTTCTTAACGTCGATTTTCCGAGTAAAAAAAATATGACACCGGAATATTTAAAGCACCTGGCCGGTGTGCAGGTCGAAAGAGGTCTGGAAAGTTTATTAAAGGGATGATAGTTTATTTTTCCGCCGCGCTTTCATACGGTGGATAAATGCTTTGAGCAGATAAATTACCGGCTACGGAGGTTTCAGGGGGAGGAAAGTGGAGGGTAAGTTTAAAATAAACGGAAAAGAGATAAATGCTGTTTTTTCTCCGGATTCTGTCCTGCTCACGCTCCTCAGGGAGAACGGGTTTACAGAGGTGAAAGAGGGCTGCAGGGAGGGGGAATGCGGGGCCTGCCTTGTGCTGCTTGACGGCAGGCTTGTCAACTCCTGCCAGGTGCTGGCGGCATCCGCGGCAGGTATGGAGATCACTACTGTAAAAGGAATTGGGGATATACACTCCCCTCATCCGGTCCAGAGCGCTTTTGCCGATACGGGCGCTGTGCAGTGCGGGTTCTGCACACCGGGGATGGTCCTTGCCGCCTTCTATTTGTTAAAAGAAAACACTGAACCGGGTGACAACGAGATCAAACAGGCTCTTGACGGTAATCTCTGCCGCTGTACAGGGTATGTAAAAGTAATCGAAGCGGTCAGGCTCGCCGCAAAAAGAATGCGCGAAACCGGATGATCGCTTTACAGGGATCATAAAAGAATGGAAGAATATCTGAACATCGGAAAATCCCTAAGAAAGGTTGACGCTCTGGCCCTCGCTGCCGGTGAGGAGAAATTTACCGATGATTTCATGACACAGTCACCGCTTTACACCGCGTTCCTTTACTCCCCGGTCGCTCACGCAGAGATAGTAAAAGTAGACACATTCGCGGCAGAAAAAGTACCCGGCGTGGCTGATATCCTTTATTACGATAATGTTCCAGGGGTCCTGCACACAACAGCAGGGCAGGGCTATCCGGAGCCGTCTCCATATGACACTCTTCTTTTCGACAGGAAAGTCAGATTTGTGGGGGACAGGGTAGCGCTTGCGGCTGCCGAAACCAGGGCCGCGGCTTTGGAAGCGGTAAAAAAGATAAATGTCGAGTACAAAGAGCTGGAGCCGCTTTTTGACATCGAGAAGGCTATGGATGAGGATGCCCCCCGCATCCATGATGGGGACGAATACACAAAGATCCCGGCTGAATACAGGCCGGAACGGAACCTTGCCGCCGGGATCGAGATAGGTTTCGGGGACCTCGAAAAAGGTTTTTCCGAAGCTGACTATATCGAGGAACATGTTTACAAAATGCATTATGCGTCTCACTGCGCCATAGAGCCGCATGCAGCGGTTGCGTATTTCGATGAGAGAGGGCGGCTGGTTATCATATCCACGACCCAGGTGCCCTTTCATGTCAGAAGGATCACGGGTGCCGTGCTTGATATACCGGTCGGCATGATAAGGGTAATAAAACCGAGGGTCGGGGGCGGGTTCGGCGGGAAGCAGGAGGTGATCCTCGAGCCTATCGCAGCCCTTGTCGCGTGGCGCAACAAAAGACCGGCCAGGGTCGTTTTTTCCAGGCGTGAAGTATTTGTTTCCTCGAGGACCAGGCACCCCATGCGCATCAGGCTGAAAACAGGGGTCAAAGAGGACGGTGCGATAACCGCCATAGAGATGGACGGGCTGATGAACTCCGGTGCCTACGGCACACATGCCCTAACGGTCCTTGCCAACGCGGGGGGAAAGGTGCTCCCGCTGTTCAACAAGATCAGTAATCTGAAATTTTCCGGGAGGACCGTTTACACAAATCTTCCTGTCGGCGGGGCTTACAGGGGGTATGGGGCCACCCAGGGTTATTTTGCGTTCAATCAGCAGATAGACATGATAGCGAGAAAGGCTGGCCTTGACATAACGGATTTTATAAAAAAATGGCACATAAAGGAAGGTGAAACTTCGGAGGTTTTTAAAGCGCTGGGAGAGGGTAAAGAGGGTGTGAGCCAGATTGTCCGGTCGTGCAAACTCGATGAGTGCATCGACGCGGGGGCGAGTGCCATCGGGTGGCAGGACAAAAGGGGAAAAAGGATAAGTTCCGGAAAGGACCGTGTAAAGGGGATGGGTGTGGCTGTAGCTATGCAGGGTTCGGGTATACCGGAGATCGACATGGCTGCCGCATCCATGAAGCTCAATGAGGACGGCTCGTTCAACCTGTTCGTGGGAGCGACGGATATAGGGACAGGTTCGGACACGATACTCGCCCAGATCGCCGCCGAAGTCCTGACGGTGCCGGCTGAAAAGATCATCGTGCTATCCTCGGACACGGATCTCACTCCTTTTGACACGGGAGCGTACGCGTCATCAACTACTTATATATCCGGGGCCGCGGTGGAAAAATGCGCGCTTGATATCAAAGATCAGCTTATAAATACCGCCTCCGATATGCTCGGCGTGTCGAAGGATGGCCTCATCCTCCGTATGGGTAAAGCAGTTGACACAAAAACAGGACGAAAAGCCCCGTTTGAAAAAATATCCTACCACTCCCTTTACATAAAAAACCAGTTCCAGATACAGGCACAGGCCTCGCACACTGCGTCCGAGTCCCCGCCTCCCTTTATTGCCCAGTTTGCCGAGATAGATGTGGATAAAAAAACAGGGGAGATACACGTCGTGCAGTTCGTGTCTGCTGTTGATTGCGGTATGCCTGTCAACCCCGCGCTTGTCGAGGGCCAGATCGAGGGGGCAGCTGTAAATGGGCTCAGTTACGCGCTCTGTGAGGAATATATCTTTGATTCAAAAGGAAAAATGCTGAACCCCGGCTTCTGGGATTACAAGATATACACCGACCGGGATATCCCAGAAATGAAGACCATTGTTGTAAACTCTTTTGAAGAAACCGGCCCCTTTGGTGCTAAGTCGGTCGGCGAGATAGGGATAAACGGCCCGGCGCCCGCAGTGGCCAACGCAGTATACGACGCTGTAGGTGTAAGGATGTACGAGACACCGATGACCCCGGAGAAGGTCTGGACCAGGATGAAGGAGGCGGGGGTGATTTGATCGTAAAAGGTCAACTTGATCATTTTGTTTATTTAGAAAACAACCTACATAAGGAGAAATACGTTATGCGTAGTTTTATAGGAAGAGATATCCTGTCACTCAAGGATTTTGAACGGGCGGAGTTTTTTCGTATTTTTGATGTGTGTGATATGCTTCGCCCCCATGCTGAAAACCGGCGCAACACCGACCTGCTCAAAGAAAAAACCCTTCTAACGGCTTTCTATCAACCTAGCACCCGGACCCGTTTGGCCACAGAAGCCGCCATGCACCGTCTGGGCGGCCATGTGCTGGGATTTTCTGATGCAAAAATGACCCGGGCCGGTGATTTCTACCAGGAATCGATAAAGGACACCGTCCACATGCTTGAATATTATGCCGACGTAATCGCAATGCGCCATTTTCAGCAGGGCGCTCCGGCAGAGGCGGCGAAATGGGCGAGCGTTCCCATCATAAACTGCGGAGATGGATGGGGAGAGCACCCGACCCAGGTGCTGACCGATCTGTATACCGTATTGAAGGAGAGATCCCGTATTGACGGGCTTCATTTCCTGTGCATCGGCGATATGCGAATGCGCACAATGCACTCGATAGGCTATGCCCTGACAAAGTTTGACTGCGAAGTTACGCTCATATCGCCGCCGGATATGTCGCCGACGGATGAGTGGAAAGCAGAACTGCGAGAACAAAACCTTCGATTCCGGGAAGTCGAACATGTGGAAGAGGCCATTGCCGACGCCGATGTGATATACATGGAGCCCGTGGTTCAACCGGATTATACAAAAGCCCGCGATGAGCGGGGTGAATCTGTCGGCAAAACGCCGTCCAATTACAAGGTTACACGAGAGATGATGCGGGAGAAAGGCAGGAGTGACGCTATAATTCTACACTCTCTGCCGCGAATGGATGAGCTTCCGGTTGATGTGGACAACACCCGTCACGCCCGCTACTGGGAAGAGGCTTTCAACGGCGTCGTACTGAGAATGGCTCTGCTGGCCCTGGTCCTGGGAGCGGTTGAATAAAACAAATTGCTGAAATATTCAGGGCCGGTCGAAAAAACAGGTTGCCGAAAAGAAGCAGGACCGGCCGATTCTCAGCAAAATAGGACAGAATCCTGTCAAGAAGCATTCAAGGAGCATTAAATGATAAACTTAAAGCTGAGAAAAGAAGCGCGAAAGAACAATATCAGCCGATGCCGTGAAAGAAACATAATTTTGCCAACGATCGTTCAAATGAAGGATCCTGAATCAATACCGGATGGGATCAAAGCACAGTTGAAAGGAGTGGGTCTCTGGGATGTAAATCCCCTCAATCTGTTTCGGATAACATGGAAGAATGAACCGAAAGATAGAGGCGGGATCTATGGAGGGGTCAATTATGTTGAATTTCCACGAGAGCTGACAGGCCTGGACGCCAGGATAATAGCTCTTGTGGGAAAATGGTTCCCCACAGGCTCGCATAAGGTGGGCGCAACTTACGGCTGTCTCGCCCCGGCCCTGGTAAGCGGTAATTTTGATTCTGTAAATCAAAAGGCTGTCTGGCCTTCAACCGGCAATTACTGCCGGGGAGGTGCGTATAATTCAGCCCTGTTAGTCTGTGAATCCATTGCCATTTTGCCCGAGGAGATGAGCAAAGAACGTTTTGACTGGTTGAGTAATATTGCGGGGGAAGTCATTGCGACCCCCGGATGCGAGAGCAATGTGAAAGAAATTTTCGATAAATGCAAGGAGCTGAGAGAAGAGAGAGGAGATGATATCGTAATTTTCAATCAGTTCGAGGAGTTTGGAAATTATTTATGGCATTATGAAGTGACGGGGAACGCGGTTAAAGAGGTCCTTGATAAAGAGATGGGACACGGTGAAAGTTACAGGGGTTTTGTCTCCTCCACAGGTTCCGCGGGGACGATCGCTGCGGGGGATTTTTTAAAAAGCATCTATCCGGAAAGCAAGATCGCTGCTACGGAAGCTCTTCAATGCCCTACTCTTCTGAGAAATGGGTTCGGCGGGCACAGGATCGAAGGGATCGGTGATAAGCATGTCCCCTGGGTCCATAATGTAAAAAATACGGATATGGTCATTGCGATTGATGATGCTGACTGCATGGGGATCTTGAGATTATTCAATGAAGAGGTCGGAAAAGACTACCTTGCAGGAAAAGGTGTATCCGAAGAGATTGTCGATAAACTTGATTTAGTGGGGATCTCCGGAATATCAAATCTTCTCGGTGCCATCAAATTTGCCAGATACTATGAGCTCCGGGAAGATGATGTTGTGGTAACCATTTTAACTGATTCCATGGACCTCTATGAATCACGAAAGATTGAAATGCACGAGGCCTACGGAAAATTCACCAGGGAAAACGCCGCTGAAGTTTATCACGGCGCCCTGAAAAACCAGAGGATCGATAACGTGCTGGAATTATCCTACTATGAGAAGCTCAGGATCCATAATCTGAAGTATTTTACCTGGATCGAACAACAGGGGAGAACAGTGGAGGAACTAAACAGCCAGTGGTATGACAGGAATTATTGGAAAAATATACAAAAACTTACATCGGTGATAGACAAAGAAATAATAGATTTCAACAAGGAAGTAGGTTTGTAAGCTATGGGCTGTCTGCTTGTATAAGGACATTCTGAGGGTCAGGAGTAAACTATATGCAGAGTAATTTCAAAGGTAAACATTTTATTTCGCTTCAGGACTGGGCAAAAGACGAAATCGATACCCTGCTTGAAGTATCTATGGAAATGAAAAGAAATTTCGCCATGGGTGTTCCTACCCCCCACCTGCTCTATAAGACGATCTTTCTAATGTTCTTTGAACAATCAACCAGGACGAGAAACTCGATGGAGGCAGGCATTGCCCAATTAGGGGGACACGGAACCTTTCTTGACACAAGCACAACACAGATAGCGCACGGTGAAGTAGCCAAGGATACCGCGGTTATTCTATCACGGTACGGTCACGGTATTGCGTGCAGGAACTGCGGCTGGGGTGTGGGGAACAGTTATATAAGAGAGATAGAAAAATGGTCTACTGTTCCGGTCATGAATTTACAATGTGACCTGTATCACCCGATGCAGGGAATTGCCGATCTTATGACAATGCGTGAAAAAACAGGTGACCTGAGAGGTACCAGAGTATCCATAATATGGGCCTACGCGACGAGCCACAAGAAACCCATCTCGGTCCCCCTTACGCAGGTGCTGCTCTTTCCACGATACGGCCTGGATGTAACTTTAGCATATCCTGAAGGGTATGACCTGCCTGTTTGGGCAGTTGAACAGGCAGGGGCGAATGCAGGACTCCACGGCGGAAAAGTAAAGATTACACACAATATGGAGGAAGCTTACAGGGACGCACAATTTGTTATTCCGAAGAACTGGGGAAGCTGGGTGACAGATCAGAGTGATGAGGTCAACGACGAGCTCCTCGAATCAAATAAAGGCTGGAAATGCACAGAGGAAATGATAAAACTCGCTGACAAAGATGTGATGTACATGCATGCGCTTCCCGCGGATAGAAATAATGAAGTTGATGATTCGGTTATAGACGGGCCCAGATCAATCGTCTATGATGAAGCTGAAAACAGGCTGCATACAGCGAAAGCGGTCATGACACTGACAATGGGAGGAAAATAGATGGGAGAGCTGGCGGTCATTGCTATTGGCGGCAACTCTTTAATAATAAATGAGGAGCATAAAACCGTTGAAGATCAATACAGGGCAATATGCGAAACTGCGGTACACATAGTCGATGTAATCGAAGACGGCTATGAAATAATGTTGACCCACGGCAACGGCCCTCAGGTAGGTTTTATTCTGCGAAGAGCGGAACTGGCTTATGAAATAAGCGGGATGCATATCGTTCCCCTTGTCAGCTGTGTCGCGGATACACAGGGAGCCCTGGGCTATCAGATACAGCAGGCTTTAAACAATGAGTTTCATAAAAGAGGTATTTCCGGACAGGCAGTGACGGTTGTAACGCGTGTGGAAGTGGATAGAAATGATCCGGCATTCTCCAATCCGACCAAACCCATAGGCTCTTTCTACTCTGAGGATCAGATCGAAGATTTGAGAATAAAACATCCCGCATGGCACATGACCTATGATTCCGGAAGGGGATACAGGAGGGTTGTGCCTTCCCCGGTCCCCAAAAAGATTATTGAAAAGGACGCTATCGAATTTTTAATACAGAAAGGCTTTTGTGTCGTCGGGGTTGGAGGAGGGGGAATACCGGTTTTTAAAAATGAGAGAGACAAGTATGAAGGAGTAGACGCGGTCATAGATAAAGACAGCGCGTCGGGCCTTCTGGCCTCTCAGTTAAAGGCAGACCTGTTATTGATCTCCACTTCGGTTGAAAAGGTTTTTCTCAACTTCGGAAAGCCCGATGAAAAACCTCTTGATAGAATAACCGCTGAACAGGCTGAAAAATATATGGACGAGGGCCATTTCGCTCCGGGCAGTATGCTGCCCAAGATAAAGGCAGTGATTGATTTTCTTAACCGGGGAGGCAAAAGAGCGATAATCACAAATCCTGTTTCTTTAAAAAGGGCTTTAAGAGGTGAAAGCGGGACCAGCATTTATCCCGGCTGAAATTGCCGGCCGGAACTGCCGGGCGATAATAATAAAGCTGCTTTCCATGTCCAACAGCTTTGTGGCTAATTAGTCAGGATCTCGTGAGGGGATAGTATGGGCGATATTATGAGGCCGATTTCCTTTAAGAGGATGCTGCACTGGATAACCGGGGAGTATAGTAAGCGGCGGGAAATTTTTGGTATACCGTATTCCTGCTTTTTCCGGAAGGTGAACAAAAACAGCATCAAAGTTTTTGGGGAAAGATGTGATACGCCGATAGGGCCAGCGGCCGGTCCTCATACCCAGTTGGCGCAAAATATTGTCGCCGCCTATCTGTCGGGGGGCCGTTTTTTTGAGCTTAAAACTGTTCAAAAACTGGACAGCCTGAAATTCGAAAAACCCTGTATAGACGCGCGCGATGAGGGCTACAATACCGAATGGTCCACGGAGCTGTCCCTTGAGCAGGCCCTTGATGAGTATATAAAGGCATGGATTCTGCTTCACTTCATTGAGATGATTTTTAATATGCGGCCGGCCGGCATGCGCTCTTTTATTTTTAATATAAGCGTGGGCTACGACCTTGATGGAATTAAAACGCAGAGGATGGACGCTTTTATCAACGGCCTGGCCGATGCCTCGGGGCTTCCGGTTTTTAAGAAGCACCTGGGAGAGCTGGATTCTTTTATCGGGGAAGCAGATTTCCTGCAGTCCATGAACCTTGATCGAAGGGCAAAAGATTGTTATAATCTTTCAAGCGGGATTTCACCTAATATAGCTCGATCCGTTACTCTCTCTACCATGCATGGATGCCCGCCGGAAGAGATCGAAGCGATCAGCAGATATCTTATGAAGGAGAAAACATTTCATACATTTGTGAAATTGAACCCTACACTCCTCGGGCATAGACAGGTTAGAAAGATCCTGGACGCGCTGGGGTTCAGCTATGTAAAACTGGATGATTCAACATTTACCAATGATCTCCAGTATGATGACGCTGCTGGTATGCTGGAGCGGCTCAAAGTATTCGCGTCTGATTGCGGTCTGGGTTTCGGCGTTAAACTCTCCAACACACTCGGGACATCAAATACCCAAAGTATTCTGCCGGGAGGAGAGATGTACATGTCAGGACGTGCACTTTTTCCGCTTACTATTACTCTGGCATCACGCCTGGCACGGGAGTTCGAGGGAACCCTCCCCATATCATATTCAGGAGGGGCATCTCAGCTTAATGTTCTGAGGATTTTTGAAACGGGGATCAGACCGATTACTGTGGCAACTGACCTGTTGAAGCCTGGCGGGTATCTGAGAATGTCAGAAATGGCCCGCGCTTTAGAATCACAGGCTGCAGACGGAAAAGGGCCGGATGTAATAGATGTTGAGAAACTCGAAATTTTGGCCGGGGAGGCCTTAAATGATGAGCATTATCAGAAGGAGTGGAGAGGCACGAAAGTAGTTTCAGTTAACCGGAAATTGCCGATGACAGACTGCTATGTGGCACCCTGTGTTGCTGCCTGTCCGATCCACCAGGATATTCCGGAGTACATCCGGCTCGCGGGAGAAAGAAAGTTCGACAGAGCTCTGGAGCTTATCTATCAAAAAAACCCCCTTCCCAACATAACAGGATATATCTGCGACCATCAATGCAGCTGCAACTGCACCCGCAGGGACTACGATGGCCCGGTGTTTATCCGTGAGGTCAAGCGGATCGCCGCCGAGCAAGCCAAAGAGGCATACGTCACCATCGGCGAAAGGTCCTGCAAACAGCTGGATACAAAGGCAGCTGTTATCGGGGCGGGTCCTGCGGGGTTGGCTGCTTCTTACTTTCTTGCCAGAAGCGGTTTTCGTGTTACCGTATTTGAGAAACATGATTCGCCGGGCGGTGTAGTAACGCATATATTGCCGAATTTCAGGATCCCGACCTCTGCTGTTGAAAAAGACATTTCCGTAATCAAAGCACAGGGAGTGGATTTCAGGTTCGGCGTATCCGGAATTTTCTCTATCGACGAATTAAAGAGAGATGGTTACAAATACATATTCATAAGTATCGGCGCGGAAGTTACAAGGAAACTTCAGCTGGACGGGGATAATGACAGCGTTTATGACGCGCTGGATTTTTTAAGATCTTTCAACACGGACCCGTGCTCGCTCGATCCCGGTCGACGGGTTGCGGTAATTGGCGGTGGAAATACCGCCATGGACAGCGCCCGGGCTGTTTTGAGATTGAGCGGTGTGGAAAGGGTGTCCATTATCTACCGCCGCACTGAAAATGAGATGCCGGCGGACACCGAAGAGTTTGACAATGCTCTTGAAGACGGGGCTATATTCAAGCCGCTGCTACTGCCGGAATCATTTTCTAAAACCGGGATTTTGAAATGCCGCAAAATGGCTTTGGGAAGCATTGACAGTACCGGCCGAAGACAGCCGGTTGGGACTGAAGAGACCGAGGAGATAGCTGTAGATACCGTGATCAGTGCTGTTGGTGAGTATACTGACCTGAAGATTCTGATAGGAAGCGGGCTAAAGACGGGGGCAGACGGCAGGTTGAACGTTGAGCAGGAAACCCTTGAAACCGATGTTGAAAATGTTTTTATCGGCGGGGACGCTTTTCGCGGTCCCTCGACTGTGGTTTCATCCATCGCAGATGCACGAAGAGCTGTGACAGCTATTGCCCAAAGAGAGATATCAGGCTGGAAGGTTCCGGATGAATATTTCAGCACGGGTTTCGATCAGAAACGGCAGATATCAGAGATCTTTAATAAAAAGGGACTGCTGCGCCCCGGTTCTGTGTCGGAAAAAGACGAGGAAACGGCCGAAAATGAGGCTCTGCGCTGTCTGGAGTGTAATGTTATATGTGACAAATGTGTGGACGTCTGTCCAAACAGGGCAAACCTGGCTGTCGCGGTTGAAGAGAAAGATGGATTTCATAATGCCAGGCAAATTCTACATCTTGATGCTTTGTGCAACGAGTGCGGCAATTGCGGCACATTCTGCCCTTATGATGGTCTGCCATATAAGGACAAGCTGACTCTTTTTACTACCAGGGATGATTTTGACAAAAGCACAAATAATGGATTTATCGTGTCGGGTGCTTCCGAAAGCCGGTCAATTGACCTTAGACTGGATGGCTCTCTTTGGGCATTGAAACAGGGGGTGGAGGGAGAGCTGCTGCTTGTAGATCCACGGTATCAAAAAAATAATAATATCGACGAAATACGGGGAGTAAATGCGATAATAGGTGCCGTATTGCGGGATTACAGTTATTTAATCGAAAGCCCGGTGCCTTGAGCTTCGGTTTTCTATATATCGGTTCGGGCGTTTTTTTTCATTTAATAGCTGGATGAGGAGAGGACATGCTTCTTTTGAAAAATGCCGGTATTCTTCAATTTGAGCCCCCTGAGGTCAAAAAAGGCATGGATATTTTAATTGATAAAGGCAGGATAGCAGATGTAGGCAAAGATATTGCCGAAGATCGTTCCCGAACGCGGTCGATCGACCTCGAAGGCAACCTGATCAGCCCGGGCCTGGTCTGCAGCCACAACCACTTTTATTCGGTCCTGGCCAGGGGTATCATGGCTGATATCAAGCAGTCCACAGGTTTTGTATCTATCCTGCAGAATTTATGGTGGCGGCTGGACAGGGCCATTGATGAAGAGATCCTCTATTATAGCGGCCTTGTCGGCGCGATAGAAGCAATTAAGGGGGGTACCACTGCGGTAATAGATCATCATGCCTCCCCATCATTTATAAAGGGTTCCCTGAAAGTGCTTAAACAGGCCTTTGTGAAGACCGGTCTGCGGGGAATGCTTTCCTATGAAGTGACTGACCGGAACGGTAATAAAGGAATGAGGGAGGGGGTTGAGGAAAATATTGCGTTTGCCGGGAGTATCGACGAGGATAGAAAATCCGGAGACCGGGACGACCTTCTTGAAGCGGCCATAGGGGCCCATGCTCCCTTTACCCTGGGGGATGAAGCTCTCGATATGCTGGCGGAAGCGGTCGGCTCAACCGGCCGCGGTCTTCATATCCATGCTGCGGAAGACAGTTACGATTCATCCTTTTCCCACCACCTGTATGGAATGGGTCTCATCGAACGTCTGGAAAAGTTCAATCTTTTAAATGACAGAACCATATGCGCCCACGGGGTACACTTAACGGATCCCGATATCGAACGGTTGAACAGTCATAACTGTTTTCTTGTCCATAATGCCCGTTCAAATATGAACAACGGGGTCGGATACAATGAAAAACTGTCCGCTTTTCGTAATGTTGCACTGGGAACAGATGGTATCGGGAGTGACATGTTTGAGGAGATGAAGTTCGCTTACTTCAAACACCGTGACGGCGGTGGAAATTACAGCCCATCCGATTTTCTTCGTTTTCTGCACAGGGGTAACGGCATGCTTGAGTGTAATTTCAGCCGTAAATTTGGAAATATTGAAAAAGACAGCTGCGCGGATCTTGTAATATATGATTATCAAAATCCCACACCCTTGGTGGATGACAATATAGCCGGGCACTTTGTCTTTGGATTATCCTCACGGGATGTGAAAACAGTAATAATAAACGGTATCTTTGTATATGAAGATAGAAAGTTCCCCTTTGACATAAAGCCGATTTACGAAGAAGCAAGCCGGGCTGCCCTGAGGTTATGGCAGCGCATTGATGATATTAAATAGGATTTTACAATGGAATATTACTATATTTGCAGCGAATGCGGCCGCAGGTATAAAATTAGCAGACATATTATGGTCTGCACTCAGTGTTCTCAAAAACAGGATGCTGATGAGCCGCTCAGGGGAGTTCTCGAGGTCGGTATTGAAGGAAAATTTAATAAAAAATTTAACATCTTTGATCTTCTTCCAGTGGAGAGGGAGTATTTCCCCCCTATACCGGTAGGTAACACTCCTCTCTGGACCCCTCTTAACCTTCGGGAGGCGACAGGGTTTAGCGGTCTTTATATAAAGGATGACAGCCTCAACCCTACCGGGTCGCTTAAAGACAGGGCTTCCTTTCTCGTTGCCGCCTTCGCAGTCAGGGAGAAGATAAAGGATGTGGTTGTGGCTTCCACCGGCAACGCGGCGTCTTCAATGGCGGGAGTTGGAGCAGCAGCAGCGCTTAATATAAAAATATTTATCCCTGCTTCCGCTCCCCAGGCAAAAAGGGTACAGTCCCTTCAGTATGGAGCTGATGTTGTTCTTGTGGATGGTAATTACGACAAGGCCTACGAACTTTCTATGGAGTACACAATGGAGCATGGGGTCTTGAGCAGAAACACCGCTTATAATCCATTAACAATAGAAGGTAAAAAAACCGCTGCCCTTGAAATATTCAAACAGCTTGAAGGGGTGCCTGATTATATGTTCATACCGACAGGGGATGGAGTTATTCTGGGGGGAGTATACAAAGGCTTTAAGGACCTTCTGAATGCAGGTTTGATAGATAAAATGCCTATCATATATGCTGTTCAAGCGGAAGGCAGCTGCGCTATATCCATGGCCTTCAAAGAGGGAGGTTTTAATAAGTCTTATCGATCAAGAACAATAGCTGATTCTATTGCGGTTGATATACCAAGGAACGGCTACTACGCGCTCAAGTATCTCAAGGCTTATGGCGGCAGGTGTGTTGTTGTGGAGGACTCAGAAATTATCGGCGCCCAGAAGGAACTGGCTTCAACCACGGGGCTTTTCGCCGAACCCGCTGCATCCGCCTCGTTCGCGGGATTTATAAAAGTAAAAGATGATATTCCTTCCAGCTCAAGGGTAGTCCTGCTGATAACCGGCAGCGGCTTAAAGGATATAAATACGGCGATGCAGGGATTGATCTCACAGACGGAAAAAAGAAGATTAACTACTAAAAGGCTGTAAAAGCGAGGTTTGCATGAAAACAAACTTCAGAGGCAAGAATCTCATCTCACTTGAAAAATGGACAAAACAGGAGATAGAAGCGGTGCTCTCCGCTTCATATGATCTTAAGAAAAGATACGCCGGGAGGCAGATAACAGAGTATTTAAAGCACAGAACCCTCTTTATGATGTTTTTCGAGCAGTCTACCAGGACCAGGAACTCTATGGAGGCCGCGATGACTCAGCTCGGGGGGCATGCCCACGATCTGACACCGGACAAGATGCAGCTCTCTCACGGCGAATCGCCAAAGGATACAGCGAAAGTGCTTTCCAGGATGGGCGAAGGTATCGCCATCCGAAACTGTTTTTACGGGATCGGCAACGACTATTTAAATGAAATTGCGGGGCACGCGGATGTCCCTGTTATTTCCATGCAGGACGATTTGTACCATCCACTGCAGGCGATAGCCGATCTCATGACCATCGCGGAACATTACGGAAAGAACCTCAGGGGATTGAAGGTCGCTGTAACCTGGGCCTACGCAACGGGCCATGCAAAACCCCTCTCGGTACCGCAGTCACAGATGCTTCTGTTCCCCAGGTTCGGAATAGATGTGACCGTGGCCCACCCGGTAGAGTTCCCCCTGCAGAAAGACATAATCGAAAAGGCAAAGAAAAACGCGGCGGAGGCGGAGGCGGATCTGACATTTGTGAACGACATGGATGAAGGGATGAGAGGCGCGGATATCGTTATACCAAAGAACTGGGGCGGTTTCGGCAGTTTTGAAAATTATGAAGACAGTGAACAGCAGAAAAGACGGATGAAAGAGCAGCTTGAAAAGCACAAAGACTGGATCTGCAATAAAAAGAGGTTTGACCTGGCAAAAAACGACGCCAAAGTGATGCACGCACTTCCGGCGGACAGAGGAAAAGAGGTCACCGATGAGGTTCTTGACAGTGAGCGATCGATCATCTACGATGAGGCCGAAAACAGGCTGCACACAGCAAAGGCAATTCTGGCGCTTCTCATGGGCGGCGATTAGCGTATAACCGGAGTTTTTTGGCATGATAAAAAAGATAAGCGAGCCCGTGAACAGGCCCGACGCGGCAGCCAAGACGGGAGGTTATGCTTGTTATATAGATGACATGTATTTCGAAGGCGCGCTATTCGCGGCGACTCTGCGTTCCGAAAGGCCCCGGGCGGTTATAGAAGATATCGAAATGCCGGACCTTCCGGACGGCTATTATATAGTGGACAAAGATGATGTGCCGGGCATGAACAGGGTTAAAATGCTCGTTGACGATCAGCCGTTTTTCGCGGAAGACACTGTAAATTATATCGGGGAACCGATCCTGCTTGTCGCCGGGCCTGACAGAGCAAAGATAGAGACGATCCTTTCGATGATCAGGGTGCGGTATGCTGACCTTGAGCCGGTCCTCTCGATAGAGGAAACTGCATCTGCCGGTAAAGATCCTATATACAGCACAGACAACTGTTTCGCATACTACGAAATAAAAAAGGGAGATATCGAAAAAGCATTTGACAACGCAAAAGAAATTCTGATGTATGAATACAGGACAGGTTTACAGGAGCAGCTGTATCTCGAGCCCCAGGGAGTTGTCGGTGTTTATGAAAATGGGCAGGTCACGGTCTACGGCTCCATGCAGTGCCCGTATTATATAAAGGCGGCACTTGTCCAGGGTCTCGGGTGGGATGAGGGCAGGATCAGGGTCGTACAGGCTGCGACAGGCGGGGCTTTCGGCGGAAAAGAGGAGTACCCTTCTATCATTGCCGGTCACGCGGCGTTTGCCGCTGTAAAAACAGGCAAACCTGTCAGGCTGATCTTTAACCGGAGAGAGGACATATCAAGCACTACCAAAAGGCACCCTTCAATCATAAAGATCAGGACAGCCCTGGACGGCAGTAACAGGATCATCGCGCTGGAGGCGGATATCAGGCTGGACGGCGGAGCCTACGCAGGGCTTTCTCCCGTGGTTTTACAAAGGGCTATGTTCGCGGCGTCCGGTGCCTACAGCATACCCAATGTCATGGTCAGCGGAAGGGTGCTTGCCACCAACAATGTGCCTTCAGGAGCCATGAGGGGTTTCGGGGCTCCCCAGAGTTTTTTCGCCGTTGAAATGCACATGCAGAACATCGCCCGGAAACTGGGTATGGACCCCCTCGATATCAAGATGGACCACATTCTCAAAAGAGGTGATTCAACCGTCACCGGCGGGGAATTGAGACATGATGTCAAGCTTCCGGAGATGATAAGCTTCGCCGAAGAGATGTCCGGCTACAGGGGGAAGCAGAAAGCATTCAGAGGGAATACGGGTGATGTTCTGAGAGGCATCGGATTATCTGTTTTTTATCACGGGTGCGCGTTTACCGGCAGCGGCGAGAAAGACAAGATCAAGGCCAATGCGAGGTTAAAAAAAAATGAAGACGGAAAGGTTCAGATCCTGGTTTCAAATGTAGAGATGGGGCAGGGCGCTCTGACAACCTTGAAAAAGATCGTCAGCAGGGTGCTTGAAATACCGTTCGGCGACGTGATATATGAAAACCCCGACACCTCAAAGGTGCCTGATTCGGGGCCCACAGTTGCGTCCAGGACCGTCATGATAGTCGGTTTTCTTCTGGAAAAAGCCGCCCGGGATCTGAAAGACCGCTGGGACGAGGCGTCCGAGCTGGAAATCACCAGGGTATATGAAGAGCCTGAATATATAAAGTGGGACCCCGAAAAGTTCGAGGGGGACGCGTACCCTGTTTATTCCTGGGGTGTGAATGTGATAGAAGTGGAGGTGGACCCTGCCACCTTTGTGACACGGGTCACGGGGATATGGGGTGTTTACGACATAGGTGCGGCAATCGATGAAAAGGTCATCAAGGGCCAGATCGAAGGCGGGATCACACAGGGGCTCGGATATGCAGCTTTAGAAGTGATGAACACCGAAAAGGGAAAAATATTACAGGGCTCGCTTACGGACTATATAATCCCCAATTCTGTTGAGTTCCCTGAAATGGGGATAAGACTTGTGGACAATCCCTACGAGTACGGCCCCTTTGGCGCGAAGGGCGCCGGTGAGCTTCCCTTTGTCGGGGCGGCACCCGCTTTTGCCTCTGCCGTGCAGAACGCCATCGGCATCCGGGTTTCAAGACTGCCGGTGACGCCCGAATATATTCTGGAGATCTCGGAAAGTGAAAATTGATTTTGTTTTGAACGGCAGGGACGTGTCGATCGATACAGTACCTTTGAGGAGCCTGGTGGATGTATTGAGGGAAGATCAAAATCTGACAGGCGTTAAAAAGGGATGCGGTGAGGGAGAATGCGGCGCGTGCTCTGTGCTGGTCAACGGTAAGCTCATCAATTCGTGTATATTCCCGGCAGGAGCGGCCCATGGCACGGAAATTGTTACCATCGAAGGCTTCAGGGAAACCAATAGATACAGGGTGATCGAAGACGCGTTCGCAGAGGCGGGCTCGGTTCAATGCGGCTTCTGCACTCCGGGTATGGTCCTCGCAGCCGAAGCGCTTTTAAGAGAAGAGCCCCGACCGGATGACGCCGCTATTAGAGAGGCAATTTCAGGAAACCTGTGCCGGTGCACGGGGTACAACATGATCGTTGACGGAATAAAAATCGCCGTTAAAAAAGGTAAAGGAATTTGGTAGAAGCGTACAGACCTCAAAACTATAAACAGGCCCTCGAACTCATGGGGGAGGAAAGGGTGGTCCCGTTTGCCGGCGGCACGGACCTTATGGTGAAGAGCGGGGGGCTTTCCGGGTGCGCCGTGGAATTGGATTGCCCTGCAATGTTTATCGGCCATCTTGAAGAGCTGAAAAAAGTGGAGGCTGATGAAAATTGTATCAGGATCGGCGCCGCATGCACATACGCTCAGATTCTTGAAAACCGGTCAGTTCCGGGAATTTTAAAGACTGCTGTCTTACGGTTAGCTACCCCGGCAATAAGAAACGCCGGGACTATCGGGGGAAACATATGCAGCGCCTCCCCGGCCGGTGACACCCTGCCCGTACTGTACGCTCTTGACGCATCCGTCGTGCTGGAAAGTGTAAATGACACCAGGACGCTGCCGATCCGGGAGTTTATCACAGGCCCGGGTGAAACTTTTATAAAAAATATCGAGCTCTTAAAAGAGGTTGTCATTCCGAATAAGAACTTTGATGCTGTCTTTTACAGAAAAGTCGGTACAGGAGTGGTTAACTCGCTGTCCAAAGTGTCTTTTACCGGACTGGCCGTGATTGAAGAGGGTGCTGTGAGCGGCATAAGGGTCTCTTTCGGTGCTGTTGGGCCCACTGTTGTAAGGTCAAAAAAGATAGAAGATCACATCACAGGGAAAAATCTACTGGAGATCAAAAAGATGGTCCCCCAGCTTGCCAGATCGTATTCAGCTCTGATTGATCCTCTGGATGATCAGAGGTCTACTGCCTGTTACAGAAAATCAGTGTCCCTCAGGCTTCTGGAGCATTTTCTTCGCAATGTACTCAAGTGATAAAACCATATTTACCCATCTACTGGAGCCCAGGCATAAATTTCTTGACATAATATTCTCACCCATTATATGGTGATATGAGAAGGAAGCCCGGTAAATGATCCTGCTCAAAAACTGCTTTTACATATATCAATCCGATAATGTCAGGTCCCTCGAGGGGTTTGATATACTGATAAGGGAGAACAGGATTGAAAAGATCGCGAAAGACATCGGGCCTGATAAAAAATATGTTGGCAAAAACAGGGTCATTGACTGCTCAACAATTGTCGTTGTCCCGGGGTTTGTAAACACCCACCATCATTTCTACCAGGTCCTTACCAGAAATGTGCCGGCAGTTCAGAACACCAGGCTGTTTGACTGGCTGGTTTATCTTTATGAGGTCTGGAAAAATATAGATGAAGAAGCGGTCTTTTACTCTTCATTGGCGGCAATGGGCGAGCTTTTAAAAACCGGATGCACTTGCACGACAGACCATCACTACCTGTACCCCGCGGGCTTCCGGGGTGATTTGATGGGTATCCAGTTCAACGCGGCGGAAAAACTGGGAATGCGGTTTTCCCCGTGCCGCGGGTCTATGTCAAGGAGCAAAAAAGATGGCGGGCTGCCTCCGGACTCTGTTGTTCAGACCGAAGGCGAGATCCTCGAGGATAGCCTGAGTGTCATTGAAAAATATCATGACAGCTCGGATTTTTCTATGAGAAGGGTAATGCTTGCGCCCTGCAGTCCATTTTCGGTGACTGAAGGACTTTTAAAAAGGTCCGCCGGGCTGGCAAGAGAGCGCGGTGTAAGGCTTCACACGCATCTTGCCGAGACCGCGGACGAGAATGATTACTGTGTCAAAAACCACAATATGAGGCCCCTTGGTCTGATGAGGGAAGTGGGTTTTATAGGGGTGGACGTGTCTTTCGCCCACGGGATTTTTTTTAATGACGACGAAATAAAGATACTTGCCGATACGCGGACTTCGATCGCGCACTGCCCTTCTTCGAACATGAGGTTGGGCTCAGGGATAGCGAGGGTGCGGGAAATGCTCGATGCCGGGGTAAACGTCGCCCTTGGTGTGGACGGGTCTGCTTCAAATGATACATCCGATTTTTTGGGGGAAATGCGAAACGCCCTGCTGCTTCAGAGAGTCAGGTACGGTGCCGATGCTTTAACGGCCCGCGACGTGTTCAAAATGGCAACACAAAACGGGGCATGGCTCCTTGGTTTTAAAAGGACCGGGAGGGTCCGGGAAGGATGGGCTGCCGATCTTGCGCTTTTTAATATCGATAAGCTGGAGTACGCGGGTGCATTGTCCGACCCGGCATCGGCGCTTCTTTTTGCCGGGATCAATCATCAGTCTGAATACACGATTGTCAATGGAAGGATCGCGGTCGAAAAAGGCAGGCTGACCGGGTTCGATGAAGATGAAATAATACACAACGTAAACAGGATATCCCGGGCTATTTTAAAAAAGCATTTACCTAATGTCACCTGATTTCTTTTTACTTTTTTCAAATGAGCTTATAATAACCAATGGCAAGAAATAAATTCTTCTTCTCCACAACTTATGTCAAATCTATTTCAAAGATTTGCTTTCATCTTTCTAGTAAGATGCAGCGGACTGCGGTCGTTGCGAGCAAGCTCGCGCCTCCTTCCGCCGCTGATCCACGGCCCCGTTATGTGTTTAATATTACAATTGATATCATGAAGTCATGAGGTATACCCCTCTGTTGCCGTCATCAAGTTAATTAAGTAAATGGTCAATTTTTCAAATATTGACTATGAAATATGCCTATCTAAAAGATTGCACAAAAAACAACCTGCCTCACGCCAATCTTCGCTCCTCGGTTTCGCACCAATGGGCGAAACCGTCATCGCTCAGACCGGGGCAACTTCGCAAATGCATCTTTCGTTATACTACCTCAATATTATTAATACGCATAGAAAAGGTTTTCTGCTTTGAAAATCCGCTATCCTGTCAGAATGTAGCTATACTACCACCCATTGTTTCATCAGGCGCTGTTTCCGCAAAACCGCACACCTTGGGCGACATTGTACCAGTTTTTTATATTCTGCACTACTCTCAAATTTCTTTTTCATACTATTTAGGAAATAATTTCCTCATTTCCCTGGTTTATATAAGGCAAAGGGTTCAAGGAGAATCTTTTGCCTGTATATGTCCCAAAAGAGC
>DRHN01000224.1 GCA_011049595.1 Spirochaetota bacterium
AAAGCTATGGAAGATCTCTATAAGCCCCCGTATAGGTGTTATGTTGAACAACGGGTATATATTAAACGAGCAAGTTTCAATGAAATATTCACTAAATTCCTTATCTAGGGGTTGTATATTCAGACACAACATTGCTCGAAGGATTAACTGGGAAAATTTTCTCAGTTAAATGATAGTATTAGATTGATAAAATTTTATCAATGTGTGCCGCAAATTGTGCCGTATTTATACATGAACTATATGAAATATCAGACAATTTGCATGAATTTAATATAAAATCACTCTAAATCATGTCAAATATGACCAATATACGTCAAATGTTTGCCTGTGCCGCAAAATCATATTTTCCTGCTTTTTTGAAGCCACTGTAATTGCGATTTTTACATTTTTTTAAAAATAACTTGACTTCAGGATCGGAATGTTTTAGTTTATTAGTGTAATAGTTATATAGTACACTAATAAGGAGAGAAACATGATCAAGATCGAAAATCTTTCCTTCAGTTATGGAAGGAAAAAACTTTTTAAGGACCTGGATATTCAACTCAAACCCGGTAATATCTACGGCCTTCTGGGTAGGAACGGGGCGGGAAAGACGACACTTCTCAAACTGATATCCGGTCTCCGTTATCCGGGGGGCGGGGAGTGCCGGGTTTTTGATTACAGCCCGCAAAAGAGGCTGCCGGGGCTGTTGCGGGAGATTTACTTCATCCCGGAAGAATATTTCGTGCCCCCTGTCAACATGTTGAGATATGTGAAGATTTACGCACCGTTTTATCCCAGGTTTGACCAGAAAGTGCTGAAAGGCTATCTGAAAGAGTTCGGTCTGGAAATAGATACAAAATTAACGGAACTTTCGTATGGAGAGAAAAAGAAATTCCTGTTAGCCTTCGGTATTGCCACAGACTGCCGGCTTCTCATCCTGGATGAGCCCACCAACGGGCTTGATATCCCAGCGAAAAGCCAGTTCCGCAGGATACTTGCTTCCGTCCAGGCCGACAACCGGATCATAATTATATCGACACACCAGGTCCGGGATATGGAAAACCTGATAGACCCGATCATTATCCTGGATGACGGACAGATCATCTTTAACCAGTATATCCATGACATCACCAAACACCTCGTTATCAATATGGAACAGGAATCACCGGATACCGGGGATGTCCTCTATTCGGCAGATGTTCTGGGAGGACATGTAGTTGTAAAGGAGAACACATCGGGTGAGGAGTCCAAAATTGAACTTGAAACTCTGTTTAACGCGGTGATATCAAATAGTGACAAAATTAACAAGCTGTTTGTAAGGGAGAGATGATATGAAAACCCAGCGTATTGAAAGAAATGAATATTTCAGCCCGGGACGGTTTTTCTTTATACTGAAACGGGATTTCCTTTCTAATTACCGCACGATCCTGATCACTATTGGAGCTATAGCCGCTTTTGTGATACTGACCTCGACAGTGTCCGCGCTCAATCACCGGGGAGAAGAGTTCCATACGATCCTGTATTTTCTGCTTCTTTATATAGGCGGTTTTATTATCTCAAGCAGAGCGTTTAGAGAAATGTACAACAGCCGGAGGAGTTTTACATACATAACACTCCCCGGGTCGCAGCTGGAAAAATTTATAGGGAGGCTGATATCGACGTCGATCGGTTATGTCCTTGGTACCTTAATCATTTATTCCGCCGTCGCGGCCGTCAGTGAAATAATTAATCAGCTTCTCTTCGGGTACACACATGCTTTTCTCAACCCATTTACAAAGGTGTTTCTTATCGGTTGTGCGGCCTTTGTCGTTGTACAGAGTCTTTTTCTGACAGGCGCGGTATTTTTTAAGAAAAATTCGCTGATCAAAACGGTTCTCATGCTCATGGTGCTGACATTTGCAATACTCGTGATCGTCATCCTGTCGGCAAGGTTTATCTTTCCGGGTTTTTTTAAGGGTATCAACCCGGTAAAACAGGAGTTTCAATCTCTGCAGGAATTGACAGAATGGTTGGGCATAACCGAGGACAGGCTGCGGACGGTAGCAAAATCAGCGTGGATAGTCATTAAGGTTCTCTACTGGGCTGTCCTCGCCCCTCTCTGCTGGACAGTAAGCTACTTTAAATTCAGGAAGGTCGAGGTCTGAAAGATGGAATTCAAAGAGAAACAGGCGATATATCTGCAGATCGGTGAGCATATATCTGAAACTATACTGAGGAAACAGTGGGAGGAGGGTGAAAAAATCCCTTCGGTTAGAGAAATGGCTATGAGCATCGAGGTCAACCCGAACACGGTAATGCGCACATACAGTTATCTTCAGGACAGGGGAATTATCTTCAATAAGAGGGGCATAGGCTATTTTGTTGCCGATGATGCTTATGAAAAAACACAGGAGCTGAAAAAAAGAAATTTCATAAACCGTGAGCTGCCACATTTTTTTAAAACAATGGACCTGCTTAAAATCACTTTTGATGATTTGAAAGCTCTTTACATAACGAATCGAGAGATTGTGTGAAAACAGTAAAAAATAATTCCCTATTTTCACTGCCAAAAGCGAGCCACCTTCTATCAGACTGTGGTTTATAATTTTCAAAAAATGTTAACTCACAAACTCTCCTGAATGCTCGATACATTTGTGAGTGTAACGGTCCCGTGCAACGGATATGATAAAAAGCCACGGCTTCCATTAAGTGCTGGTCACCCAGGAAACTCCTATGATATTCGGCCTGTCATTCTCGTCATTGGCAGTAACAAGGGCGAAAGGCAGGGGGGGGCTGCTGATGGTAACTGCTTCATTTTGTTTAAGTTCTTTCATTGATCATTTCTCCTCCGAATATAATTGTTATTTAAATAACTAATATTGTAATTTATGTAACATTTCTATTTTGCTGTGTCATGTACAAACATGGAAAAATGTGTCCTTGGTGTTGCTATTACTGAAATATATGTTATATTAGTATCAGAATTTGTTAATTTATTATATTTTTTTCATAGGGAAAGTTAAAATTGGATAAAAATCAACGTATAAAAAATATTGTCAATATTTTACATATCAAAAATGTTGTAAATATCAAAGAACTGGCTGGCAGGCTTAATGTAACTGAAATGACGATTAGAAGAGATTTAAAATTGCTTAAAAGCGACAGCATAGTTGAATTGATCCCGGGCGGCGCGATCTTAAAGTCCAGCACAGAATCAGAACAGGAGAATGAGAAATACCTCATTTCCCATGCAGAAACGAGAAGGACGAGGGAAAAAGTAAAAATCGGCCGGAAAGCTGCCTCGCTGATCGAGCCGAACGACACAGTTGCTATCGATGTCGGCTCAACGACAGAATATATAGCAAAATTCGTACGAGAAGACGTGCCCGTTTCCATACTGTGCTACGGGTTGAATGTTTTAGCGGAGATATACAGGAAAAAAAATTGCCGCCCAATATTTGCGGGCGGATATTTCCACAATGACTCGATGATGTTTGAAAGCCAGGACGGCAGTAATTTTATCAAAAAGATCCGGGTGGATAAAGCATTTATCTCAGCGGCGGGTGTTCATGAAAATCTCGGCGTAACGTGTGCCGGTCACTATGAGATCGAAACAAAAAAGGCGGTCCTCGGTTCATCAAAAACAAAGATCCTTGTTACTGATTCGACTAAATTCGGAAAAACAAAGATCGCCTATTTTGCCGATTTAAAGGATTTTGATATAATCATCACCGATTCAGAAATATCGGGAGAATACAGGGAGATCATTCACGATCTTGGAATAGAACTTGTTACTGTATAGGTGTGTCGCATTGTTTTTGTCTTACACATAAATTTTACTTATGCTCAGGTGCTGTTTTCTAAATAGATTATCAAGGAAATTAGAAATGAAAGTTAGCAGGCCTTTAAAATACAACAAACCTGTAGAAATATTTTCAGGGCCTGACCTGGAAAAAATACATCTCGGTTCAATGCAAATTCTTGAAACCATCGGGGTAAGATTTTACAGTGAAAAAGTGCTGCAGTTGTTTAAGGAAAAAGAGACCGGGTCGATTTTGATAAAAATGTCGTAAAATCCACAGAGAGATGGTTGATAAATGTGTAAAAAATGTTCCTCGTTCATTCAGCCTGTACACATAAAAATTCGATGAAATGAAAATAGGGGGGGGATTTCTTCACAGTCTTAACTATTGACAACACCTCGATAATCGACCCTGTGACGCAAAAAAAGAGGGACGGGCGGCTGGAAGATATTTCCAGAGCGGCAAGATTAATGAACGAGCTGCCTTTTCATCATATATGCTGTAACGCTGTAATAGCTCACGATGTCAGCCCGGAAATGGCTGTTATTCGTTCAGCAGTAGAAATATATAAAAATAAAAACAAGAATGTGCTTGTTGTCCCCACCAACGGTAAAGAAGCACGGTTTCTTATCGGACTGGGAGAAGCTGCAGCCGGACCCGGCGTTGATCTCTCTGAAAAACCGATAATCTCGGTAACATAGCCCTTCGAGCACGCTGAAATTTCCGGAAAACTCCTGCGATGTAATATGGGAGTTTGCCGGTAAAAAGCTGCCTGTGCTCATAGTACAGGCACCCGCGGAAGGGGCAAATGCCCAGGTCACTATCGCGGGCGCGATGGCAAATGCCGAGAGCCTGGCGGAGCTTGTACTCATTCAATTAATAAACTAAGGCACCCCTGTTGTTTACGGCGGGTAGAGGGCGTAAAACAATACATGGAGATTCTGTTATTGCCTCAACCGGGTTTAAACCTGGATCTGATTTTTATAAAGAGTTCCGAGAAAAATCACTGCTCTGGATCCGGAGCTGGAGATTTACGCCGCAGGGGACTGCGTAAAATGTGAAAAAATCTACAACGTGATAAACTCCGGCGCGCATATCGCATGGCAGCTTTGAATGTCCTGTATACAGGATTACTGATAAAACCGAATGCAACACTTTTTTATAAAAGGGGAGATTTTATCGGAAAAAAACAGGACAGTGAAAGTTTTAAATTTGTTTTTGAAAATTATGTCTAATTAGTAAAAGGGAGGAAATTAAAATGAAAAAATCACTGTTATTATTTCTTGTTTTTGTGCTCATCCTGTCCATTACGGTAACTTTATTATTTGCAGGCGGCAAGCGTAAGGATGACGAAGAAGCTGCCGAACCGGCTGAGGAGCCTGCTGGAGAGCCGGCTCAAGAAGACATCTTCTCAAAACCTACCGAACTGGTATTCTGGTGGTATGGAGAAGAGGACGCGCCCGGGTTGTCAAAATATGTCCAGGCTGCTTGCGATGCCTATAAAAGCCTGCACCCGAACATAACAGTAAACCAGGTACATCAATCATCCGAGAACGTTGTACCGAATTTCATGGCCGCGGCTGAAGTCCAGTCAGGCCCCGATATCGCGACTGTCCGGTACGGAGTAATGAACCTTGAGCAGGTCTGGGCCGGCAATGTCGCACCGATTTCCGATTATGTAAGTGAAGAGGAAATGAGCCACTGGATCGGAAAGAGTTTTGCGACGTACGACGACAAGGTGTGGTCCTCGGATCTGTACGCCTTCGGTTTTGTTATTCTTTACCATAAAGACCACTTTAAGGATGCAGGTCTTGATCCGGAAAAACTACCGGTGACCTGGGATGAGTTTATGGATGTGTCGGACAGGCTCAAAAAGGCAGGTCACGATCCTTTTTCCCTTGGTTTCAAAGGCGGATGGGGTTTTTCCCTCTATTCCTTTTATTTTTATCCGCAATTTTTGACCTTCACGAATATTCTTGAAACTGTAGCCGGTAAAAGGTCGTTCGCGGATCCGGACGCGATGTGGGTGTGGGAAAAGGCCGACGAGTACAACAAGGCTGGTTATTTTATAAGGGCGGCAACATCTGTAGACCTCGGCGAATCGTGGCAGGAGTGGAGAAGCGGTAATGGCACAATGAGCCTGATACCAAACCAGACCGCGATGATGTGGCTGGATGAACTTGGAGCCGATAAAGTCGGTATCATGAGCTTTCCAACCCTTACGGGTAAACCTATGGACTGGATACCGGTAGCACCGGTGTCGGAATTCATTACAAGCTGGTCACCAAACAAAGAGCTTGCAGCTGACTTTCTCTCGTTTCTGCACTCTGAAGAGATTATGAGCATTATGATCCAGACTATGGATTCAAACCTCATCCCGGCAGATGACAGGTTTGACATGAACCTTGTAAAAGACCCTGTTAAAAGGCAGATATTTGAGTGGGTACACTCCGGTTTTAAAACAGGCACCTGGTTTACCGACGGGATAATACCTTTTTCGATCCTGGCTGATGGTTTGATACCCGGGGGGCAGCTGCTTATAACGGGAGATCTTTCTCCAAAAGAAGCGGCCGAAAAGATGGAAGCTGCAGCTGAGGAGTGGAGGTTCATCAATCCGGAGGTTTTTGAGAGCTTCAAGGTCTGGGCCGGTATTAAGTAGTTTTTTATGGATCAGATTTAAGATGTAAAATAGGAGGATACGGCAGATGCCCGGAGTATGCTGCTGCCGTATCCGGATTATATAATCTTGTTCCTTTTATCCTGACAAGTATCGTTTTGGATTTTCCGGCCGCTTTTATGTGAAGCACATTATTTACTTCAAAACCGCGTTCAAACTCGAGGAAATATCAGCATGATAAATTTTCAATACACTTTTATTGTTTCACCGGGATAGATATAATCAAGGTCCTCTATTTCAGGGTTGAGGCCCTGTAATTTTTTTAAAAATTGGGACCAGTTTTCATTTTCATAAATAATTGCAGCGAAGGGTAGGGTATTGTTTTGAAGGTATAGATAAAACCTCCATACATTCTCATTTTTCTGTATTTTCCATATAATATGATTTCCTGATTTCTCCAGGTTAAAAGGGGGATCTTTTTTTACCATTTTAGAAGGAGAGTTTTTTTCATCACTAACCGGAGTTTTTAATCTTTGCGAAATGAGTTCCTCGTGACCGGCTTTATTTTCAGTTATATCACTCAAGTGATCTTTAGAAATATCTATCCTTGTTATCAGTAAGAAAGCCAGACCGCCGGCAACAATTGCCAATATGGAATATTTTATTTTCTTCGGCAGCGGTAATGTTATTTTTCTTGATTTATTAAATAATTGCAGTATTCGCTTATTGACTTTACTTTTTATTCCTCCTGTTGAATTTGTTTCAGCAGATCTTATTTTTTTATTGGACTTTTGTGCTTGAATATCTTTTTTACGAAATATTTTTCCGCTGAGGATCCCATCTATGAGATCTTTTAATGTACCCGACAAAGGGCCAAATAGGATTTCAAAAAATTGTTTTGACGCTGTTTTTACATCACTCGTATTTCGGGTTTTAGTATACCCAACAGGTTCTTTTGCACTTGAGGTTTTATTCTGAAGATCCTCGATTTCATTCTTTATTTTTTTCGGGGATTTTTTCTTATTTGATGTCCTGTTTACTGTATTTTCATTTCTACTTTCATGTTTTTTATTAAAGAGTGATGGTTTTTCAGCCTTGTTGTCAATTGTCTCAGAATTGATCAACTCTTTTAAAGGCTCAAACCGGTCAGCTTCCGATTTTGATTTTGGCTTTCTTTTAATTTTTTTTGCACCGTTGATCTTTTTATTAATTATTGTTTCATCAGGTTGCAGAGTTGGATTCTGCGTAGATGTTTGTTTTTGTACCTCCCGAACATTACTTAATATTTCAGTGATAGATAGTTTATTTGGTGTCTGGTTGAAGTGAGGCTCTGTTTTTTTTTGAGGAATTATAATATTTTTTTTTTCCTTTTCCTGATTCACACTCTCTATTATCTCTTCCAGATCTCCTTCTGTTATTTGAATTTTTTTGAAAAAATCGATGATAACAGTTTCCAAATTGGCTGGTTTATCAGCATCTATTCTGGACAATAGTATTAAAAGCATAGCTTTATTTTCTGCATTTAATTTCGGCATACATAATAATAAGGTAAAATATAGGACTGTTTTTACCCCACCCTCAGTTGACATTATTTTATCAATTTCCAGTGCTCTTTTTATAGCAGTTTTAGTATCTATAAAAGCCCTTTCCGTGATATCATAGGTTAATTCGCTTGGGACAGGATATTTATCTTGAAACAGCTGCTTCATTAAAAAATAGTAATCTTTAACAAAAAGTTTATCTCTCAATTTATTGAATAGGAGATTCGTTATCTCACCCGGCTGACCGGTCAACTTAAAAAGCAAGGCTGATGAAAGAATTAGTTCTTCACGCGGAGTGTCTTTTGATTGTAGTTTTCCATTTACTATTTCATTAATTACACTGAATTTTGTTGGATAATTCAATCGTTCGATTTCATCGATTTCATTATAAACTTCCCTGCACCAGCTGTGCAGTCTTGCCAGTTCAAATAGCTTGTGTATTTTTTTTTGGAGTAGTTCTTTATTCATTTTCCCGGTCAAACCTGTTTAACAAACCTGTTTAGAAAGAAACATTTGCCCCTTTCTCAAGTCTAAGTCAGTTTTCCAGTTATTTCCAAAAAAATATTTTTTGAAAATAAATTTGCAATTGTATCATAATATCATCTATAATTTTTATAGAAACTGATTGAATCTGCCGATTTTAAGAAATCGGGAAAAATATTAAAAGAGGCGGATCTTTGGTAAGAAATATGAGACTCCCAACTAGCAATAACCGGGAGGTCGAATTAACAAAAAAGAACGAAAAGATAAAAGATAATGCAGTTTTATCTCTATTTCGAAATATTGCTCTGTGCAACTCGAGGGAGGGTGTTGACGCAGCCTTTGTGATCGCAAGGTTCCTGGACGCGGAAGGGATAAATGAAAATAATTTTCTTTTGTACCTTTTGATGATTGAAACGAATAACAGCTTTATAATAGACGGTTTAACTGGTAAGAGAAATCCTTTTTTGCTTTTTTCTTCGATAAACCCAAGCTGGTTTATGCTGAAAGAAACTTTCAGGATTCTCGCGCGGTTTAAAAGGAATGAGATTTGCGGAAAAGGTCTTTTTTCTTTTCTCGGCATCATCCAAAATGCCTATAAATCGTCAAATTTCGGGTTCAGCCTTTATGAGCTGTCAATCTCCGATGTATACAATATCGGAAAGTATCTGGACAAGAAAAAAGGCCAGGATGATGAAACAAACATTCTGCTGCTCAGTATACTGTTGGATATTTATAATGTTGGGATCAACAACAAAAAAATGAGGATCAAACGGGTTGCGATCATGGCAAACAGTATAAGGATGGCCTTTTTTGATGAGAGGAAAGATATGTCTGATGCTATACCTGATGTACTTTTGATCAAATCCGACTATAAAAAAAGGCAGATAAAACCGGGTATAGTGATAGGTAAAGCAGACAGATAAGCAGTATAAAAAATTGATTTTATAATTTTTACAATTTTAAAGAGGAAATATCAATGCTAAATCTCCAGTGGAAAACTATGTGGTCTGAAGAGGAACTGTATGGGCTCCAGGTTGACGCCGTAACGGGGTTCATGAAATGTGACTCCCCGCACAGTGTGGAAGCTTCGGTCGAATTTGCAAAATATCTCAATATGAAAAAGCTTGACAGCGATAATTACCCTATTTTTTTGGAGATACTGAGAAATGAAAACAGCAATGTGACCGAGGCACTTGTCGGCAAAGAAAAGGCTTTTACATTCTTCAACAATGTACAGCCCAATTATTATATCTTGGATTTTTGTTTTCAGCTTCTCTACAAATATTTACCGGGTGGTGTGTACGATCTTACCCTGGAACTAATATTCGGTGTGCTTTACATGAATTTTCACAGAGCTAAAGAAGGATACGCGCTGTACCCGATAACCATTGAGAATTTGAACTCGATAGGTAAATTTCTCGACAGGAGCAAAAAACAAGGTGAAGGGGTCAACCGGTTTATTCTGGATATACTTACCGATATCGCGGAATACACAACACAGGATGAAACAAGCGAGATCAATAAAATATCCGCGCACGCGATAGCGATAAGAAACGCTTTTTATGACAAGAGACTTGAGATGGACAGTGTTCTGCCGGAGGAGATACTCGAAAGAAAAAAATATAAAGAATCGCTTATCAATCCCCGCAAAACTAAAACTTTAACATAATTAGTTCTTGGTGCCACGCCGTGTAGACCACGGAGTCGCCGGGCTTGCCCGACTTATTCACCAAAAACTAAGAAAATAGAAATTAAAAAAAGCAAGGAGGATTTTTATGGCAGAAGACGTGTTAAAAGAAGAAGTCTGGTCCGCGGAGTCAATATATAGGGTGGAAAACCACCTTATAAACAATATGTTTGCCTGCCGGACACCAGATGCGGTGGAAGCCGCAATTACTTATACCAGATTTTTGAGAAAAAGCGGCTTAACAAACGAGAACTATCCTCTCTTTTTAAAGCTGCTGGAGATGGACAACCACTATGTGATTGATTCATTGATCGGAGCCAGCGACCCGTTTCTCATGCTGACCCCGATACAGCCGACAAAGCACCTGCTTTCGACATGCTTCAGACTGCTGACAAACTGGCACCCGGGAGGAATATACCCCAAGACGCTGTCCATAGTTCTTGGAGTCCTCCAGGCGGCTTACAGCTACGCAAAAGATGGTTATTTTGTGCACAAGGTCGGGATCAATGATGTCAACAACCTTGGTAAACATCTCAACAAGGACAAGGGACAGCAGGACCCTGTAAACAGGGCGATCCTGGACATCCTGGACCGAATTTCCCTTCTTGAGGGACAGGGTGATGAAGAAATGGAATCGATAGCAAGACAGTGCAACATGATAAGGAGCCATTTCTTCGACAAGAGGAAAAAGATGGAGGATACAATTCCGCAGGTACTTCTTGTGAAATCTGACTACCTGGTCAAGGAAGTTCTTCCGGTCAATGTGTTTGAATAATAAAAATAATAAAATTTGGAGGACAAAATATGGTAATTCTCGATAAACAAAAAATATTCACCACTACTGACATAGGGCAAATAGAAAACAGCATGCTGGCCGGAATCCTTGCAAGCAGGACCGATGAAGCAGTGGAATCCGGCATAACATATGCGCGGTTTATGAGCAATACTGGTTTGACCTATGAAAACTATCCGCTGTTTGTGAACCTTCTGGAGATCGGAAACCACTGGGTTATTGACGCCCTGATCGGAGACAGAGATCCGTTTTTGTTTTTCAGCTCCATTCAGCCCAATGACAAAATCCTTATAGCATGTTTCGGGCTTCTTGCGGAACGACATCCGGGCGGGCTTTACGCTAAATCGCTGTCTGTAATCCTCGGTGTTTTACAGGCAACGTACAACAACCCTGAGGACGGGTATAAGATATATCCCCTTACTGTTTCCGATGTAAACGCTATGGGTAAACACCTCGACGCGGAAGCAGGCCAGGAAGATTCACTAAACCGGTGTATTCTCGATATTCTCGAAAAAATTGCGATGCTGGAAGGGCTCGAGGCCCACACAAGGGACATGGAGGAAGTAGCAATTCACGCAAACGAGATCAGAAATTACTTTTTCGATGATAAGAAAAGTCTGGATGAAGTAATACCTCCGGTGCTTCTTGTGCGGATGTCTTACAAGGATTTTGAGGTTACGCCGCACAAAGAAGTGAAGTTAGAAAAATCGAAACTTTCCGATAAAGGCCCGGTAGGAAAAATCAGCGCAGCCAAAGCTAAGGCGGGTGAAGAGCCGGCAGAAAAAACAGCGTAATAAAAATGAGCAGTAATCACCGGGGTTAGAGCCCGGTGATTACTTTCATATAATTATCGGGAAATATTAAAAGGCTCGTTTAAAGAGATTTTTTTTTTACACAAAGTATCTGTAAAGGCAGGTTTAGAATGAAGATAGATGAACTGAAATCAGAGGTAAAAACAGGAAACATTTCAGATGAATATATGGCGTACTTGAAACATTTATATATTTCTGAAATCCAGGATTCAAAAAATGTAAGGGCAACTACAGCCCTCATGGCATACGCTTATTTTTTGAACAAATCGGGGATAAACAGTGACAATTATCCCCTGTATCTCGCCATACTCGAAAGCAACAACAGGTACTCCATCGATATACTGCTTGAAGGGCAAGAACCGGAAAAGTACCTTGATTGCGTTGTCCCGAATCATTTTATTGTGGAAAGTGTTTTCAATATCTTTTCAACTTATAAAAGAAACGAGATCTACGATAAAACTCTGAGGGTTTTATTCGGGTTTCTTATAAAGGTCTATAAATCTTCTAAAGAAGGTTATGAGCTTTATTCGCCGACTATCCCCAATGTGAATAACATCGGCAAGATCCTGGATGAATCCAAAGACCAGGACGATGAACTGAACCGTGATATTCTGGATATCCTGATGTATTTGAGTGACCTCGACACTCATTTCGACAATGATCCGGACAAGAAATTGATAGCGCGTCATGCTGACCGTATTCGTTCCGATTTTTTTGATCACAAGAGAAAACTGGAGCAGTCGATCACCGAAGTGATACTCGAGAAAGAGAAAAATGTCGAGATGGGCAACCCGCCTGACTATGAGTATGTAAACGGTTAGAAGGCCCGGTTAAGCCCGGCAAGCCGGGCAGATCCGGATCTGCCGGTAGTGTCAACGGTTCACTGCCAAAAGGAAGCAACCTCCTAGGGAGGTGCTCTATCATTTTCGGAAAATGTTAACTCAAAGGCTATGACTTTGAAAATCTTTTAGTTTGTAAAAAGCCACCTGATTTGCAGGTGGTTTTTTACAAACCTTCAATCATCTCAAATATATTTACCGAAAGCCCGGCCCATATCACTGTACTTCTTTTTTGTTCTGTCAACTGATTCTTCGGATATATGGGATTTGAAATAGGAATAAAGATACTGCACGCGGTCCACAAGATTGCCTGCTATTTTCCCGCTAAGTTCATCCCTTTCTTCGTTCCATTTAAGGATTTTATTGCAAACGTTTACAAGAAAAGGTTTGTCCAGTTCCTTAAAAAGGTCGAACCGTATGTCAAAGAATTTGATATCATAGTTAAGCCAATTCTCGCTTTTCAGCGGTGTCAAATATCGCGTTTTTTCCTTTCTCTCCCAGCCGAACCTGTCGCTGAGACCTTTGATCTTTATTTTATCCGCGATCAGGTCGACATTTAGAAAATCAATGGGAACGATGATCTGATCGCCCTTCGAGTTGTATTTGATCATGTAGTTGTTTGGGTTCCGGTCCTCATCGAAGTAGATCCAGCGGTTGATAATATCGAGCAGAAGCTGTTCCATGAGCTGTTTATCTTCTGTGTAATTCGCGCCTGATAGCTGCTCAGCCCTGGTCATGAGCTTTGTGGCCTTATGCGGCGTGCCGTTTATCATGGTTATAACGATTGGGGCTGACGGGGCCCGGGTGTAAAAGTCGATAAAGTAACATATCGTTGCCATCTCGGTCTGGATGATGTCATCCCCGGATACCTGTCTGACGATCCAGGTTGCATCAGGATCATCCTTTTCTCTTGCGCCAACATAATCTCTGGTCTCGGCAAAAAAGGGAATTCTCAGAGTTGCATCGATTTCCAGAAAGTCCTCTTTCAGGATGTCCGACAGCAAATTCTCAAAGTCCCTGTCCAAACAGAGGAGCTTTTGAAGGTCTTTATCAAAGACGAAATTTGTTATATCCGCGTAATTGTAATATCCCAAAACAAATCCCCAGTGTTATTTATTTTATCAACTAAATGTCCCCAAGGACAAATTGGCTCTTTTTGAGTTTTAAGTTTGCGTATTTTATTTCATATTTGAAAGTTTTTTTTATCGAAATATATGGACATATTTCCCGGGCACCGCAGTACAAAATAACATGATCATGAGTTTGGACAGGGTTGACCCACACAGCATCTTCCCCCCCCCATTTCCACAAAGGATTATGCCCCACAAAGACAGGGGTATTTTTTGACACCTTTAGTGTTTTTCTCAAATAATCAAGGTCCTGTGGTGAGTATTCTTTCCGGCTTGGTGTCGAGTGGACTTCATTGATCCGGTTCCAGGTCAGCTGGTGCTTACAGTCCGGGTATGAATGTATGTTGATTAATTCACTTTCCCCTATTCCGCCACGCACAGGGCCTGCGTGCATTGCCAGAAAATATTTGTGCCTGACAAAGACAGTCAGGGAATCAAAAAACTCGTTTATAAGATCGGCATACTCCGCACTCCTGTGGTGTATCAACGCTTCATGATAAAGCACTCCCTGCAGGATACCGTTTTTGGCTAATTGCGGGGTTAAAGTATCGTGGTTGCCGAGCAAATATATGACATTGTTTGGATATTTATTGATTAGATGCAGAACTATGTCCATGATTTCAATCGATGATTCCATCTCTCCAAGATGTCCAGTTCTCTCATCATGAACAACGTCTCCCATGAAAATAAGTACGGCTTCATCCGCCTCCAATTTGTATAGGTTTTTTGAATCTTTCAGGATCGCTTTCAGGTTCCGTTTATTTGTATGAATGTCACCAGTTATGATCATTTCTCTCGGGTCATCTGCAGGGAAATCAATGAAACCGCCAGGCTGTCCTTTAGAATTAACAGGGCGTATTTTTTCATCGATTGCCAAAGTATTTTTTATCGCCATTTTCAGTTTTTCAATATGGCTCATCTTTTTGTATAACCTGCTCAATAAAACGGGTCTGCCCTTTTGATCAGGTCCGGTAATACAGGAAACGGCCCCGGCGGTTTCGGAAACTGCGGCTGTAGTATCTTCCTCTGTTTTAATTTTTACGCATTCTGTTTCGCTTTTTTCCAATATGGCTGTCCTTTTATCATGTTCATTAACAAAAATTATAAGGCATTTTTTTATTCATTGCCAATTTATATATTGAAAATCCGTAATTTTTGATTCTCCTGGTTAAGTTGAGACTCACTCAGTATTCTTAAAAAAATAACGATAATAAATATAACCAGCGGATTAATACGCAATCAAAAGGAATATCAATAATGGAAAATGTTTTTACGGTCAACGAGTATATGAAAAAGGAATTGATCACGTTACAGTCTGATATGAATATTTTTTCCGCGATCGATCTGTTAATTCAACATCACATATCCGGTGCGCCGGTAGTGGACAAAAAGGGAGATTTAATCGGTATACTTTCTGAAAGGGATTGCCTTGACCTTATGGTTGAAGATTATAATCAAAGCTCATACTTACAAAAAGTCAGTGATTTTATGTCAAAGGACCCTGTCACAATTGCGGCGGATGAAAGCCTCTTTACAGTAGCGGAAATGTTTATAAAAAATAATTATCGAAGGCTGCCCGTTTTAGACAAAAAAAAATTAATCGGGCAGCTCAGCCGTTACGATATATTATTTGCTTTAAAAAAACTAAGCACTCTTGAAAAATCCAGTTTAAAACAGATCAAGAGGGAAATAACTGCTTCACAAGGAAAAAGAAAGCCTTCTTATGGCCCGGCGAAATTTGACTATATTAAAAACCTTAGCAAAGCCATTAAAAATATAAATTCCTGGGACCCAAAACACAGACCTCTGGATTCTCAAAAAAAACCGGGCGGGCTTATAAAATTTCCGGCAAATGAAAACAGGGAGTTTATTATCGTCGGGGACCTTCACGCGAACAAAAAGAACCTCAAAGCGATACTGCAGGATTCAAAAAATCTATATAAGCTGAAGGACAACAAGGCGGTATTGGTTTTTCTTGGTGATGCGATTCATGATGAGCGGCTGGGGCATACCCTTGAAATGCAGTCATCGATTGAAATCATGGATATAATAATAAGGCTGATCAATGAATACCCTCAAAATGTTATTTATCTGTTAGGGAACCATGATACATTCAGCGAACGGCTTTCCAAAAGCGGTAATCTGCAGGGGGTGGCGTATTACGAAACACTCTATAAGATACGAGGTGAAAAATATACCGGGATAATGCAGAAATATTTTGACTCTCTCCCTCTTTTTATCAAGCACCCTCATTTTCTCGCAATGCACGCAGGCCCGGCCCGCGGAGGTTTAACGGACAAAGAGCTTATCAATATTCGAAAAAACGAAGATGACCTTTTACAGCTTACCTGGAACCGGGTCAACGAAACCCGTTCAACCCCGAACCAGAAAGAATATGGTCCTGATGATCTTGATTCCCAGAGAAAGAAAATAAAATCTCCGAATAATTTGCCACTTATTGCCGGTCACAATAATTTTAGAAAATGGGGGGGGGCGGATTCTATCTGGGTAAATATGCTGAATTGTCATGATCATGTTGTGCTTTTGAGCAACCAGGAAAAAATCTGCCCTTACCTGTCTTTTACAGGCTCGTCTGATTATGAAATAAAAAATGCAAACCTGAAGATTAAAAAACGGAAATTTGTCATGGATGATTATTGATTTTCGGAGTCGTCACCAGTAGCTAATAAATTGTTTTTACTCCCTTCAATCCGGAAAATCCTCTTTCCAACCTGTATTACCCGCTACCAGACCATTGAACCGGGCCCTGATCTTCTCATCTAAACCTTTAGAAAATACAGCTGAAGAATAAGAGCATGGTCAAGATAATTTTTTAACTAGTTATAAAATAAGTTTTAAAAACATTTGACAAAACTTGTATGTTATGGTATAAACTGGCAAATAGTTTTATCGAATCCAAAAGTGCGCAAGCAGTTTTCTTGATTGGAAAAAAATTCATGCAAACCAAAGTTTTTTATTAAAAGCATGAAAATCGGTATAAAGCTTCTAAAACGGTTTTATTCATTAAGCTGAATTAAAAATATTAAAAAGAATAGAAAGAGTTATATTTATGCAGCTTACAAACCAAATCATGTCACTTAAAGGCAACAATCGTAAGCAGGTTTTGGATTTGTTGAGAAATTCGGGTACAGTATCGATTGCAGAAATATCTATGGCAACAACAATTAGTAAACCAACGGTTAAAAAAATAGTTGATTATTACTGCGATCGCAGCATGGTTGTTTGTGCAGGTAAGGGCCACTCCACAGACGGAGGAGGAAAGAAGCCGGAGCTTTTTAAATTTAATGAAAACTACGGATATACCATTAGCATTCATATTACACCAGATTCTATTTATTCCGGTATAGCAGATATGAAGGCTGATTTTCACGACCTTCAACGGTTGCCAATCAAAAAAAATGAGAAAATGGATATAATACTCGATTATTTTGTTGAGATCATCCAAAATTTCCAGGGTTCAAAATTTGTAAAGAGAAAAGAACTAATTGGTATTGCAATTGCTTTTCCAGGTATGGTCGATCCATTTAATGGTGTATCAATTTATTCCCCACATTACCACTCGTGGGAAAATAATTATCCTTTTAAGGAGGAATTACTAAAACGGATCGATCTTGACGCTGAAATATTTATGGACTGCACAAACCGTTTCCAGGCATTCGCTGAAAGAGAAAAGGGTATTGCAAAGGGTAAAGATAATTTTTTTATAGTTGATGCAATAAAAGAAGGTCTTGGCGCTGGAATTATTGTCGGAGGATATCTGAAAAGGGGGGCTCAAAACCTCTCCGGCGAAATCGGTCATATGATCATCAACCCTGACAGCGGGATTAAATGTATTTGCGGAGCTGAAGGCTGTTTTGAAGCAATGGTATCCACAGAAAGAATTTCCAAATGGGTCAGAGATGAGCACAAGAATCATAAAAACTCTCTCATTTTTAAAAACAGGAAACCTGAATCCGTAAAAATTGATCACATTTTTTCAGCTTTTAAAAACGGGGATGATTTTGCCCAAAAAATAATTGACGATATAATAAAATGGTTCGCCATAGGGCTTTCAAATATCATCGTTGTATATGATCCGCAAATGATTATCATCCAGGGAATTTATGTAGATACCGGGGATTATTTCATCAATAATTTGAGAGATAAAATAAGGCAATATTCCCTTCCGGCTGTTGATAAAAAAGTCGTTATTGAATACTCGAATCTTGGTTGGGAGCGGGGGGTTTTAGGAGGTGCTGCATATGTGGCCTGGAATTTTTTTGAGAATGAACAAATATATCGAACTGTAAGAACGGCGTGATCGTATGAAAATAGTAGATGTTTTTAGGCGCAGATAAAGTTTTAAAAAAGGAGGTGAGGCTTGAGGACTTAGAAAGATGAAGAAGTAAGTTTAAGATTTAACAAAATTCATATGTCAAAGGAAAATTAAAAATGAAAAAAATGTTACTGATTTTACTGCTCATTTTTTTACCGCTCAGTTTTAATGTGTTTGCAGAAGGTGGTAATGGAGGAGACGGGGAGGCCGCAGGATCATTAGAATTTGTTCTTATAGCAAATACAAATCCCGGTGATGAATTCTGGACGACTCAGATGCGGGGGATGGAAGACGCGGCTAAAGCTTTTGGAGTCAAGGCAACCATGCAGTTTGCAAATACTGATCTTGCCACACAGGTTGATATGGTTGATGCTGCTATTGCCTCTGGTGTAGATGGGATCGCGGTTGTAATTTCTGACGCGGATGCTTTTGATAAACCAATGCAAAGAGCAAAAGACGCGGGAATTGCAATTATAACTTTTAATGTTGATGATCCGGAAGGGAAAGATGGAAACCCGAGGCTGGCTACAGTTGGCCAGGATCTCTTTGAAGCGGGAGTTCTGGTTGGAGAAGAAATCGCAAAAATCAGACCAAAACGTAAACATGTTGCAGCATTTGTGGAGATTCCAGGGGCAACCTATGCCGTGTTGAGGTATGGCGGTATTAAGCAAGCATTAGATGCTGCCGGTATTGAAAGTGAATTAGTCGATGTAGGATATGAGTCGCAATCTTCTGTTCTTGCAAAGATGGAAGCTTATTTAGAAGGGCACCCTGAAACAGACCACACCGCAACGGTCGGTTCATTTACCGCGGACATTGTGGGCACTGCCCTGGAAGAAATGGGATTAGCAGGGAAAATTACCAATGGCGGTTTTGATATTTCTAAAATTGTTGTGGAAGATATCAAAAATGGCACCACTGTTTTTGCAGTTGATCAGCAGCCGTATTCCCAGGGTTTTTATGCTGTTGTTTTTCTCTGGAATTTCGTAGTCAATGGACAAATTCCTGGAGATTATAACACAGGTATGGCTGTTATCAATGCTGATAATGTAGAACAATTTGAGGCACAATATTAATAAAATGTATTAGAATAACTATTTTCAATTTGTTGATTCTTACTGATAATAAGAGCGGAGAGATTTTGTTATTCTCTCCGCTCTTATATTTAAATTGAATGCAGGTTTAGAAACAGATCAAGAGAGTGGATAAATGTATGAAAAAATTATTGAGTAAAGCTATTAATGCAAAAGAAGGCAGCATAATAATTGTACTGGTAGTTTTACAATTGTTTTCGATTCTGTTTGTGAAGAACTACACCAGCGGTACGAATTTCAGATTATTACTGAGGGCTATTCCTTCACTGGGCATGGTATCTCTGGGCGTGTGTTTATTGATGATTGCAGGTGAATTTGATTTATCAGTCGGTTCAACTTTTGCTCTCGGCCCCATGATAGGCGCGTTATTTTTAGGAAAGGGGTTAAATATCTGGCTAAGTTTCATCCTGATACTGGTAATCGGGGCAACTATTGGTGCTCTGAACGGGTTTTTAACAGTAAAAACAAAAATACCCTCCTTTATCGCCACCCTGGGAGCCATGATGTTCTGGAGAGGTGTCGTTCTGGTTATATCCGGCGGAAGATCGGGACGATTTCCATTAACCGAAGGATTTAAGATGTTTTTCAACAGTAAAGTAGGCCCAATATCGACACAATTTATCTGGCTGATAGTATTTGCAATAATATTCTGGATGATATTGAACAAGCAGAAATTTGGAAGTTGGATCCTTTCAACAGGCGGCAACATACGGGCTGCCAGAGCAATGGGAATAAATACGGATAAAGTTAAAATTATTGTTTTTTTAATTGCAGGGGTAATGGCTTCATTTGGAGGTCTTTTTGATTCAACCAGGATCGAAGTCGTCCACCCTTTACAGGGTGAAGGGCTTGCGTTAACTGCCATAGCGGCGGTTGTAATAGGAGGCACCAGATTAACGGGAGGAACAGGAACTATCCTGGGAACTTTCCTGGGAGCTTCGATTGTATTTACTATTCAGGATATATTAATGCTAATGCGGGTTCAGGCATACCTGTTTAACGCGTTTGTAGGAGTTGTAATAATTTTGGCAGTAATCCTGAATCGTAAATACAATCGAAGCGCCCAGGAAAGTTCCCAGGATAGTTCCTGTTCCTCCCGTTAATCTGGTGCCTCCTATTACAACCGCCGCAATGGCAGTTAACGCAAGCCCTTCACCCTGTAAAGGGTGGACGACTTCGATCCTGGTTGAATCAAAAAGACCTCCAAATGAAGCCATTACCCCTGCAATTAAAAAAACAATAATTTTAACTTTATCCGTATTTA
>DRHN01000225.1 GCA_011049595.1 Spirochaetota bacterium
TGTAAATGTGTCAAAATACGGAAAAAAAATATCCGGAGTCGGGGGTTTTGTCAACATCACACAAACCGCGAAGCGCCTGGTCTTCTGCGGTACTTTCACAGCCGGGGGCCTTGAGATCAGCACGGAAAATGGAAATTTGAAAATAATAAAAGAGGGAAAAATCAGGAAGTTCATAAAAAATGTTGAGCAGGTTTCCTACTACGCGCCCAGGGCTCTCGAAATAGGCCAGGATGTCCTGTATGTAACCGAGAGAGCGGTGTTCCGTTTAACGAAGAGTGGGCTCGAGCTGATCGAGACAGCACCCGGGATCGACCCGGACACCTGTGTGCTGGCCCTGATGGGTCCGCTTTCAACGGTCATTGTAAAATTGTCGAGAAGCCCTCGTTCCGCAGCTATCCTCGCGATCCCTTCCGGCATCCCTATGCCGAGGTTTACGATCGAGCCTTGGGGGATCTCATCACATACCCTCGCGGCGATTATACGCCTGGCGTTCATGGGAAGGGGCTTAAGGTTTTCTCCGGCCGTTTCACCTTCCGGTAATGTCGTGCAGTATCCCGGGTTGTATTTTTCAGAAAAAGTTTGCAGGTGATGGCGGGGTTCGGCCACAACGATGTGGTCGACCAGCAGACCCGGGACTTTGACGCTCTGGGGATTTGCGGGCTTTTTCAGAAGCTTGCTCACCTGGGCGATAACTATCCCGCCGCTGTTGTGGGCTGCCTGAGCGATGGGCAGCACCTCGGAAAAAACGACTTCTTTATCCATTATCAGGTTTCCAAAAGTATCAGCTGAAGTAGCCCTTATCATCCCGGCATGGATCGGAAATGACTTGTACCAAAGCCAGGTCTTGCCGCCGAGCTCTACCCTCTCCACTATCCCCGGGGGGGTCCTATCATTAAGACGTCCGCCCTGATGAAGAGGGTCGATAAATGTGTTCAACCCCACATGCGTGATACATCCCGGCCTCCCGGCCGCAATGTCCCTGAACAATTGGCTGATAACCCCCTGGGGCAGGTTGTAAGCCTCTATATGGCCATCTGCCGCAAGTTTTCCGAGTTTCGGAGCAAGGGCCCAGTGCCCACCGATGACACGCTTTAGAAGCCCTCTGTAGGCGAGATGATTTGCGCCGCGGTTTTTGCCGTCACCCTGTCCCGCGGCGTAGACAAGTGTCAGGGCTCCCGGTTTGCCGGTTTTAAGAAACCGCTCCTCCAGCGCCGAGGTCAGGGCTTCGGGCACAGCAGACCCGACAAAACCTCCTGTCGCGATCGTGTCCCCGTCTTTTATTAAAGCGACAGCCTCTTCTGCTGTACAGAGTTTTGTATCGATATTATTGCTCACCCGGTATGACCTCCGTTCGGGTATATATGGTTCGGCTTGAAATACAGTATATTATTTAGTTAGAGATGTCAAGAAGGACAGTCTACAGTTAGCCCGGTACATTACGCACACCCTGGTGCAGCCTTGTGCATGATCCCGGGGTGACATTTATTTGTCGATAAAATAAATAGGGTAAAAATGCCCCATTTGTGGTAATATATTCCATACTAATTTAGTATTATTATAACGTAGTAAAAAATCCTGAAAACAGGAACTGTAATTATAAGAATATATAAAATTACAAAGCCAAAAAAGTGTGCTGAACTGGCATATATATTGCTATAATGAGTATGGAGGATGTCTATGTTTAAAAGTATGAGCATAAGAAACAAGATAGTATCAACTATCGCGCTTCTTTTACTGATCAATTCCGGATCGATTTTCCTGCTTGTCCAGAGGGCTGAAAAAAAGCTCTACAGTTCGATATTAAATACTCCAAAACCGTTTACATACAACTATTTTCTGGGGATGGTCCTTGTGGGGGACATTTATACAAGTTTTTTGATGAACAAAGATTATCCCACAATCACGAGCCATGACAGCACCAATGATTTTTTTCAAATGCTGCACGGGCTGCGGATCAAAATATTGATCATTTTCGGTATTACTGTGGTTATCGGTGTTTTAATTTCAATAATGCTTTCCAGAAGTATATCGGTCCCAATCATGCAGCTTGCCCGGGAAACAAAAAATGTCGTGAACGGCAAACCGGGTAAAGATATGGTATTCCCTCAATGTCCCGAGCTTCAGGTTCTCTCCGATTCATATAAAAAAATGAGGGAGGGGCTTTTAGACTATGAGGAGGAAAAGAGACGTCTCCAAAGGGTCGAGACTACAAAGAACCTCGCGGCAGGTATAGCGCACGAAATAAAAAACCCGATAAATACTGTCGGTCTGATTGCCGACTATTTGCAGACAAACCTCAGCCCTGACAATCCCGATAAAAGGTACGAGTTTTACAAATTGACCGAAAATATGAGGAGCGAGCTAAAAAGGATCAACAGGATAGTCGAAGGGTTTTTAAGACTGACAAGACCTGAAAAATACAATTTTAAGAAAGAAAATATCAATTCCATTATTGATTACAGCGTTTCAACTCTCGAACCCGAGGTTATAAAGCACAAGATCACGGTCAATCAGAATTTATCGTCTCATCTGCTTGACATAAAAGCTGACAGGGACAAGCTGAACCAGGTATTTTCTAATTTATTAATCAACGCTGTTGAAGCTATGCCCAGGGGCGGGGAAATAATGATCTATTCAGGCTCAAATGACAGTAAAAAAGTGGAAATCCAGGTTTCAGACAACGGAATAGGTATCCCACCTGAAAATTTACAGAAGATATTCAGCCCCTACTACTCAACAAAGGAGCAGGGGTTCGGTCTTGGATTGTCGCTGACACACAATATTATTCACAAACACCGTGGTAAAATTTCGGTAAGCAGTGAAAAGGGTAAAGGGACCATGTTCACAATACAATTACTCGTGGATTTTGCGGATGAATAGGAATATCCTGATAGTGGATGATGAAGAGATACAGGCAAATATCATTGCTGATATACTCGAAAAAGAGGCGTACAAGGTGGGAAAAGCTTATTCCGCTGAAGAAGCGCTGAAGAACATTTCAAAGGGTAATTTTAGTGTACTTCTGGTTGATCTAAAGATGCCGGGTATCGGCGGAATAGGATTACTGAAGGCTATAAAAGAAAAGGGTCTGTCTACCAACCTGATTATTATGACGGCATACGGGACCATTGATACTGCCGTTGAAGCGATGAAGGCCGGTGCCTTTGATTATATTAGAAAACCTTTCAGTAAAGATGAGCTTTTGTTAAATATTGACAAGGCAGTAAAGTCTTATGAACTATACAAGCAGAATATTAATTTGAAAGAAGAACTAAAGACCACCCAGAATGGGAAAAAATTGATCGGTTCCAGCGACGGTATAAAAAAAGTGAATGAGCTTATCGACAGGGTCGCAGTAAGTGATTCGATAAATGTCCTTATAACCGGGGAGAGCGGTACCGGCAAAGAGGTGGCGGCAAGGGAAATACACTTCCGAAGCTCCAGTGTTGATATGCCGTTTATCGCTGTCAATTGCTCGGCTATTCCGGAAAACCTGCTTGAAAGTGAGCTTTTCGGATACGAAAAGGGCGCTTTCACCGGTGCGGTTACAAAAAGAGACGGCAAGTTTGTCAGGGCAAACGGGGGCACGATTTTTCTGGATGAAATAGGTGATATGCCGCTAAACATGCAGGCCAAACTGCTGCGTGTTATTCAGGATAAAGCGGTAACCCCGATCGGGGGAGATGAGCCGGTCAATATGGAAGTAAGGATCATTGCGGCAACAAACCGTAATATCGATACGATGGTGGAGAGGGGGGATTTCAGGGATGATCTCTACTACAGATTGAACGTTGTCCCTATCCATATTCCGTCCCTTAGAGAGAGAAAAGAGGATATACCGGTTTTTGCTGAATACATAATTGAAAAGCTCAATGAAAAGCTGAAGAAGAACGTTCAGGGTCTGCCGCAGGAAATCATGTCTGCATTGATGTCGTACAGTTTTCCGGGAAATGTCCGGGAGCTTGAAAATATGCTTGAAAGAGCTTTTATCCTGTCGGGGGACGACAGGTTGAGACTCGATCATTTTCCGATTTTAAGTTCAAATAGCAACGAGAATGGCGGTTTTTTCGAGGCCAAGTCCCTGAAAGCAATATCCGGGGAAGCGAAAAAAAGGGCAGAAAAAGATGCCATAGAAAAAGCCCTGATTGAGATGAACTGGAACAGGGTTAAAACGGCTAGATTGCTTGAGGTCGATTATAAGACCCTCCGGAGAAAGATGAAGGATTTTGATATCAATCCTCACTATACTGCGAAAAGGAGTCACAAATGAGAAATGAAAATAAAGTTAAAAATGCTATACAGATATATTTAAAACAGATCGAGAACATTAAAGTCATGTCTCGTTCGGAGGAGGAGATTTGTGCAAAGAAGGCGGCCATGGGTGACCAGAAGGAGAAAGAGAAGTTGATCGTCTCAAATCTTAGATTTGTGGTCAGCATTGCCGTTAAGTACCAGAACCTCGGGCTGCCTCTTATGGACCTGATCAACGAAGGCAATATGGGGCTGATCAGGGCTGTCAAAAAGTTTGATGTGACCAAAGGTTTTAAATTTATCTCCTATGCCCGCTGGTGGATACGTCATTTTATCCTCAAAGCAATTTTTGAGCAATCAACATCGATAAAGCTGCCCTTAAAATACGCCACCCAGCTTTCAAACAAGGACCATCTCAACGAAACAGAAACGGTGCAGAAGCTCAAACAGGTCTACAGGCCTGTATCGCTCGATCAGAAACTTTCCGAGGACAGCAATTCGGACACTATTCTGGATCTTGTAGACGGTAATAATTACGAAGATCCTGATAGAATCGTTATTGAAAAAAACTTAAAAGAAATAATAAACGATGTCTTGCTGAAACTAAAACCCATTGAGAGAGACGTGATAAGCAGGCATTTCGGGCTAAACGGGAAACAGCCGCTGACATTGAAAGAGATTGGCGAAAAGTACGATCTGACCAAGGAAAGAATTCGACAGATCGAACACACGGCACTTGATAAGCTGAAATACCCGATGAAAAAACGAAAAGTGCTGGATTTTGTCGATTAATTCGGCGCAAATTTTCATTGTCCTTCCAATATACCGCAAGTTTTATTACATTTATCTGATCTGTACTCATATGGGGTCACTACATTTTGAAAAGCAATTACGATGCCTTTCGTGTAAAACTCCGAAAACGGACTGCATCGGATGTGTCAATTGCAAAAGGTAAAGGTGCTGTTGCCTCAGTATCCCGGCAGGCTTCCGCGGTAGGGATAAAAGTCCTGAAGGACGGTGGCAACGCCTTTGACGCAGCCTTTGCACTGGCTTTCGCTCTCACAGTATACCACCCCCAGGCCGGTAACATAGGGGGCGGAGGGTATGTTGTTTTTAAGGAGAGGGGCCGGGATAAGCCTCGCATAATAAACTACAGGGAAAAATCGCCTTCAGGGGCCAAAAGAGGATTTTATTTAAAACCCGATGGGTCCGTAGACCCTGATTTAACCGCGTTCGGGCCCGGGTCTGTTTGTGTTCCCGGCACTGTAAAAGCTTTTTACGAGCTGCAGAAAAATCGCGGGGTTTTAAAAGCACAGGACCTGCTGGAATACATATCCCGCCTGGCCATTGAAGGTACAAGGCTAAATCAGTATCAGGTGCAGTGTTTAAACAGGCTTTCGTCAAAGCTGTCGGTATCGCCTGAGTCAAAAAGGAATTACGTTAAAAAGGAGGGGTATTTTCAAAGCGGGGACATTGTCAGAAACCCGAATCTTTCCAGGACACTTGCCACCCTTGCAAGGGAGGGCGAAAGATCGTTTTACGAAGGCTCAATCGCTGAACAAATAGAGAAAGACATAACCGGAAACGGCGGGTTTTTAACAGTGGAGGATCTGAAGCGGTATGCTGTCAGGGAAGTTCAGCCGTTATTTTCTGAAGTAAGTGGTAAAAAGGTCTGGGCTGTCCCGCCCGAGGGAGGTGGGGCGGTTCTCATTGAGATACTGAATATACTGAACCGGGACAGATTTTTCGAGATAGAGCCTTTTACACCCGGGTTTTATCATTTTCTTGCCCAGGCGTGTAAAAGGGCTTTTGTTGACAGGTGCTATTATCTCGGAGATATCCCTTTAAATAGAAACAAAATATATAAAAGTATATTCGAGAAAGATTACACCGACAGGATTTTTTCTGCGATAAACAGCAGAAAGGATATAAAAACTTGTGATCTTGTATCATTGATTCACCCTGATGAAAATTGCGCCCCGGACCTGGAAAGGCCGGTGCGCGGAGGAAATGAAACAACACATTTTTCGATCATAGACAGGGAAGGAAATGCGGTATCCAATTCCTACTCATTAAACCTCAGGTATGGTTCCAAGTGGAGTGTGGATGGCGCGGGTTTTCTTTTGAACGGCAGTATAGACGCCTTTGCATTTTCCCCGGGTAAACCCAATTATTTCGGGGTTGTCGGGAACGAACCGAATTTATTCGATGCCGACAAAAGACCGGTAAGCTATATGTCCCCTGTGATCGTGACCGATGGCGGTGGTGTGGAGATGATCATCGGGACACCGGGTGGGCCCGCGATTCCGTCCACTATTGCCCTGTTGATTTTAACGGTCCTGGGACATAACAGGTATCCGCCTGAAGCAGTCAGCCGGGCCAGGATCCACCACCAGGCATGGCCGGATATATTGTACAAAGAAAAAGACACGGAAAGTGAAGCGGCGTTTAAAAGTCTTTTAAAGATGGGCTATGATATAAAGGCAAAAGATGAACCAATTGGTGACATACATGGAATTTTTGCCCATGATGGTGAATACTGCGCGGTAAGTGACTTCAGGAGGGAGGGATGCGCGATAGCCTATTGATGTCTGCTCACTGAAAATTGTTGATCATCAGGAGACTTAGAGTTTAGTTCGGGCCATTAAGCGTTCTAAATTAAACTAATTATTTTTATCTTGATATTATTACATGTTGAAATTATCTATATGTTGAAAATAAAATTTACTGTAACGGCGGAATGAATGGAAAATAATAACACGGATGTCACGAACTTTGTGCTTGTCGGTGTAGGCGGGCAGGGTATTATCCTTGCCAGCACCATAGTATCCGAGGCAGCAATGATAGCCGGCCACGATGTTAAAAATAACGAAATACACGGTATGGCCCAGAGAGGTGGAAGTGTTATCTCCCAGATCCGTTTCGGACCGCAGGTATACTCACCTCTCATCAAAAAACAGAGCGCGCATTTTGTTATGTCTCTGGAAAAGCTTGAAACACTGCGTTACCTTCATCTTTACAATCCCGAAACGAAGATGGTTGTAAACGATCTCAAAATTACACCTGTAACCGTAACATCCGGAAAATCTGAATACCCGGGTGATATCGATAAATTTCTCACTGAAAACTTTCAACATGTCAATATAGTCGACGCCAACCGAATAGCGAAGGACGCAGGCAACATAAAGGCGGTAAATGTTGTTATTATAGGGGCTATGTCCAATTATCTGCCGTTCGGGGATGATATTTTTGAGGCCGCTATTCGAAATTCAGTGAAAAAAAATCATGTGGATCTGAATATTGAATCCTTTTACCGTGGGAAAGAAGCTGTAAACACGTGAAAGCAAACGAAATAATAGTAGTGACATTCAGTTTATTGGTATATAATATAGCTGCCTGGAGAAAAAATGGATTTCACTTCACTGTATTCCGAAACTTGTTTGAGACTTAAAAGCTCCAAGATCAGGGAGCTGTTTAAAATGGCCAACGTGCCGGGTATTATTTCAATGGCCGGCGGAATGCCTGATTCTCAAAATCTTCCTGTTGATGAAGTAAAGGATATCATCAACAGGTGGTCATCTGATAAGGCTAAAAGTGCGCTTCAGTACGGAACGACAAAGGGTTTTCAGCCGCTTCTCGAAGGAATAAAAGAGCGTATGATTAATGAGAAGATGTTCACCATGGATGATCAGGAAATAATAATTACTACTGGTTCTCAGCAGGCGCTCGCTCTTTTATCCAAGCTTTTTATCGATAAGGATGATGCTGTGATAGTGGAGATCCCGAGCTTTATCGGTGCAATTGCCTCTTTTTACAGCTATATGGGGCAGCCTGTCGGTGTGCCGATCGATGAAAATGGGATCATCATCGATGAGCTTATAAAAAAAATTGAGGATCTTGGTTCTGAAAATAAAAAAGTGAAATTTATATACACGATCCCGAATTTTAACAATCCTTCCGGTATAACGCTGTCTCAGGAACGAAGAAAAAAGGTGTTAGAAATTTCGTACAGATACGGGGTGCCTATAATCGAGGACGATCCGTACGGTGACCTTTATTTTGACGGTGAAGCCGGGGATTACAGACCGATAAAAAGTATTGATAAAAAAAACAATGTCATATACCTTGGGACATTTTCGAAAGTCCTGTCACCGGGCATCAGGGTAGGATGGATCGTTGCACAGAAAGAGCTGGTAGCAAAGATCGAGCTTCAGAAACAGTCTTTTGACGCCTGCACACCAACATTGAGCCAGGTTATTGCGTACGATTATTTGACGAATGGGTACATCGATCTATTTACAGCGAAAATGCGTCCGATTTATAAAGAAAAAAGGGACGCGCTCCTGTCAGCACTCGCAGCTTATATGCCGGAAAAAATACGCTGGACTGATCCAAAAGGCGGATTGTTTGTTTGGCTGACTCTCCCCCGACACCTGGATTCAGAGACGGTTTTTAAAACTGCAGTAAAGCGGAATGTGGCGTTTGTGACAGGGGACGCATTTTTGCCGGCGAATTATTCAAATAATTACATAAGGCTCACTTATGGCGACCTGCCGGTCGAGAAAATAACAAGCGGTGTGGAAATACTTGCCGGGGTCATAAGCGAAATGCTTTGATCTGTACCGGCCAATACGTGTGTTCGGTTTCAATATATTATTCAGCCGCGGAGTACCAGTAGAATTGATAAAATAAGAGGATTTATATGGAATACAACGTTAAGAAAGACGGGAAGTGGGTCGTAATTTCTGTCAATGGTCAGATTACGTTCGAAACTTCAGACGATCTTCAGACAGTCTTTGATAATGTATTGTCTGAAGGAGCAAAATTTGTCAGACTAAATCTCAGTTTGGTGCCTGTTTCCAGCAGTTCCGGTATCAGCAGCATTCTCGTGCTTTACAGGAATTTAAAAAAAAGGGACGGTGTCCTGGAGATAAGAGGAATAAGTGAAAATTTATTTGAGATGTTCAAATTATTGAAGATCGATCAGTTGATAAAAATATCTGTGAATTGATCTTTATTTTTCTTGACAACCTCTTACACTATGTTTTATTATACTTTTAATCACAATGATATTCGGGCGGTTAGCTCAGCTGGTTAGAGTACCTGCTTGACGTGCAGGGGGTCACTGGTTCGACTCCAGTACCGCCCAATAA